>NZ_CP018192.1:600000-840000 GCF_001889525.1 Granulibacter bethesdensis | reverse complement strand
CAGACATTGAACGAGATACGAGACTTCCTCCGGCCTGTTATTGCCGATATTGATCAGACGTGCGCCGTCCGCTGAACTGGGTGGGCGGTCGAGACAGCGAATCACCCCGTCCACAATATCATCAATATAGGTAAAATCCCTCTTCAACCGGCCATGATCGAAAAGCTGGATTTCCTCTCCCTGAGTAATGGCTTTGGCGAAGGCATAATAAGCCATATCCGGTCGCCCCCACGGACCATATGCCGTAAAAAAGCGCAAACCGGTCTGAGGAATCCCAAACAAGTGATCATAAGCCGCGCTCATCAGCTCATCAGCACGCTTTGTCGCGGCATATAGAGAAAGTGGCCTCTCAATCCGTTCCGACTCCCGAAACGGGGCTTCCAGATCGCCTCCGTAAACAGATGACGAACTGGCATAGACCAGATGACGCAGGTCCGGCAGGGCACGGGCCATCTCCAGAATGGCCAGATGTCCCATGATATTCGAAGCGACATAGGCGTAGGGATCAAGAAGCGAGTATCTCACCCCGGCCTGTGCCGCCAGATGCACAATTCTGTCCACCGAGTAACAGCTTCGCGTAAACTCGGCCATCGCCACACGATCAGCCAGATCGACCTTAACGAAACTGAACCTCGCCTCTCTTTCCAACACAGCAAGCCGAGCTCGCTTGAGGCCAACATCATAATAACTGTTCAGATTATCAATGCCGATAACGGTTTCGCCCTGACGCATTAAGGCACGCGCGACGTGAAAGCCAATGAAACCAGCGACTCCAGTAACGAGCACAGGCAATTATGCAGACCTTCTAAATGTATAACGCTTTGCCCAGAAACCCGTCAGCAGATACAGAATGACCAACGATCCTCTTTCACTTAGCCTCCCGGTAGCCAATTCCGCCATAGGAATGGCTCTTAAATGAGATAAATTCTCTTTCATGTTCGTAAGGAGAAATTCCACCTCTGTTTTATGACAAAGTCTCCCGGACACTGTTCACTGGACCGGCACCGTCTCAAACCTTTGCAATGATGGCGAAATGGATATCGTCCGGCAGCAAGGCGGCTTACTGCGGCGTTGAAGAAGGCTTTACGGATATGCGTCACTACCCGGCATTTATGGATATTATAGGGCGGAAAGCACTGGTTATTGGCCAGGGCGAATCCGCAGACCGTAAGGCACAGGCCCTGCGCCGAGCCGGTGCCGAGGTGAACATAGCGCCAACATTCAAACCCAGTCTTCTCGACGGCTGCGCTATTGCCATCGGAGCGGAGGCGCCTGACGAGGATCTGCAAGCCCTTTCCAGAACCGCAATCGAGCGTGGTATTCCGGTCAATATAGTAGATCGCCCGGAATTATGCAGCTTTATCACACCCGCTATCGTTGACCGTAGCCCATTGACCATTGCCATTTCCTCCGGTGGCGCGGCACCTGTGCTGGCCCGGTTGCTGCGGGCGAAGATTGAGGCACTGGTTTCGCCCAACTATGCCAGACTCGCTACTTTGGCCGAGCAATTCAAGGACAGGGTACGGACGGCTTTTCCTGATATGGCGATCAGGCGCCGGGCACTGGAAACCCTGCTGACCGGCCCCGCCGCCGATCTCGCCCTGAGCGGACAGGAAGACGGAGCCAGAAAACTGTTCGAGGCCGCCATTAGCCAACCGGACACAATCTCTCGCAAGGGAATCGTTTATCTGGTGGGTGCCGGTCCGGGCGCACCTGATCTGCTGACGCTGCGTGCGCAACGCCTGCTGGGTGAAGCAGATGTGATCGTGCATGACCGGCTGGTCACGGATGAAATCCTCGACATGGGCCGTCGTGATGCCAGCCGTATTTTTGTCGGCAAGGCCCGCGCCAATCACTGCATGCGGCAGGAAGACATCAACGCCCTGCTGGTCCGTCTCGGACAGGAAGGTAAGCGTGTCGTTCGGCTCAAGGGGGGCGACCCGCTTATTTTCGGTCGCGGCGGAGAAGAAGCCGAAGCTCTGGCTGAAGCCGGAATCCCCTTCGAGATCGTTCCCGGTATTACCGCAGCCCTTGGTTGTGCGGCGGCCTCCAACATCCCGCTCACCCATAGAGAGGCGGCGCGCGCTGTGACCTTCATGACCGGCCATACCAGAGATGGCACGCTGGAAATGGATTTTCATGGTGCGGTACAGTTGGGGGGAACCTTGGCCGTCTATATGGGGATTGTGACGCTGCCGCGCCTGAGAGACGGGTTGCTGGCCGCAGGACTTCCGGCTGACACGCCCGCGGCCTTGATCGAACGGGGGGGAACAGAGGCACAACGCACGCTGTTCGGCACTCTGGATCATTTGGTGGCAACCGCACCGGACTGGACTGCAGGCGGACCGGCTCTGGTACTGGTTGGGCAGGCAGTCGGCCGAGCGGTACCTGACCATCGGGACTGAACAATGGGAGGGGAAATGCTGCCATCTCCCCTCCCCTGCTATCCGGCTCAGCCGCGAATCAACGTGCCAATTCCGCCTTCTGTAAACATTTCCAACAGACAGGCATGCGGCTGACGACCATCGAGAATCACCGCACCACGTACGCCTTTTTCAACCGCATCGATACAGCATTCGACTTTCGGGATCATGCCACCCGTAATCGTGCCATCGGCAATGCCTGCCTTAACATCATCCGCGCTCATTTCCGGAATCAGCTTTTTATCCGTATCCAGAACACCGGGAACATCTGTCAGCATCAGAAGACGCTTGGCCCCCAGCGCACCAGCAATGGCACCGGCGGCAGAATCGGCATTGATATTATACGTCTGCCCGTCTTCCCCGATGCCAACCGGCGCAATGACCGGGATCAGCCCGGCCCCGGTCAAGGCATGAATAACGCGGACATCAATATGAGCAGGTTCTCCCACAAAACCGAGATCGAGCGCTTTCTCGATATGACTGTCAGGGTCCATCGTCGTACGCTGTAATTTGCGCGCATGGATCAGGCCGCCATCCTTGCCGCAAATCCCGACCGCCATGGCGCCGGCGCGATTGATCAGGCCAGCGACCATCTTGTTGACGGTACCAGCCAGTACCATCTCAACGACCTCAACCATTGCCGCATCGGTGACACGCAACCCGTCTACGAATCGGGACTGGATCGCCAGACGTTTCAGCATGTCATTGATCTGCGGACCGCCGCCATGCACAACCACGGGGTTGATGCCCACCTGCTTGAGCAGAGCGATATCAGCGCCGAACTGTTCGGCCAGACGCTCATCACCCATGGCGTGGCCGCCATATTTCACCACAACCGTTGCACCCGCGTAGCGACGCATAAACGGCAGAGCATGAGCGAGGATTCGCGCCTGTTCTCCCGCCGAGCCGAAATCATCGGTGTTCACATGAACCTCCGTCTGCGACGCGCCAATCATACGTTCTCTTTCACTCGACACCATTCCATCGGCATGGGCAGTCCCCGCCACCACCACAACACACGCAACAGACCATATTCGTCAAGAAACTGTCCTATTGTGCCTTGAAACCGTCTTATTTCCGCCATCAGAATACTGACTGAATAATGCTGAGACCTCGGTCATTCTGCTGCATTCATACGGCGGCAAAAATGGACAAAACTGAACAGAAAGGGAAACACTCGGATGTACAGTCGTATTGCAGGACGCATATTCCTGGCTGCCAGTATTCTCGGCCTTGGCGCCTGCACCAATCCTTATGATCCCGGCCAACGGGCCATGGGTGGGGCGGCCCTTGGTGCCGGAGGCGGCGCAGCACTGGGGGCAATTGCCGGAGGCGGCAGAGGAGCTGCAATCGGTGCGCTGGCGGGCGGTGCACTGGGGGCTGTCGGCGGCGCCGTTACCACGCCTCAGCAAAACGCTTATCCGACCGGCTATTACCAGCGCCCTGCTCCCCCTCCCGGTCGTTACGGCTACTGACATTATTTCGAACGGAACTGACTAACTATCATCAGGGCACTCCAGATTTATACGGGGTGCCCTGTTTGTTTTCATCTCCTGACGGAGATGCTTAAGAAAGCCTGCCCTCTTCCTTATTCCCGCATGATCGCCAGACGTCTCCGTTTATACTATGGGTGCCCCTGGCTCGCTGTTTTGCTGGATGGCGAGGGAACCAGAAATGGACTCGCCTGATGGATTATTACGATCTTATGAATTTTCTGGCCGTAGCACTGATGTTTGTGGTGCTGCTGGGGGCCTATCGTGCCGGACTATGGCTGCGTATCCGCCTGCCGCCGCATCATAGAAACAGCGAGACATCGGCTGTCGTTCATGCCGTCATCGGCATGCTGGTGACATTCGGTGCCATTGTTCTGGGCCTGATGGTGACCTCAGGTAAAGAAGCGTATGATAGCCTGTCACGCTCGGTGAACGAGGAAGCCATCCAGATCGTTCAGTTTAACCGGCTACTTATAGAGTACGGGACTGACATTGCCGATGCCCAGACGCTTCTGAAAGAATTTACGGCCCATTGCATCTATGATTTCAATGACCCGGCCCCCAAAGCAACCGCTCAGGCCAAAAGACTGATGCAGATGGAAGCAATCGTGCGTGACTGGATGCCGAAAACCATCGAAAAGAAGCGGCTGCAATTTGAACTTGAGGAGCGCCTTTCTCCGCTGAACCGGGTTCACTGGCAGATTATTTCGCAATCAACATCCTCTATCAGTAAGCCGTTTTATATCACGTTGATCCTGTGGATGCTGGCATCTTTCTTTATATACGGGCTGAATGCGGATTTCAGCATTTTTATCAGTGTTGCTCTCATTGTTTCAGCCATTTCAATCTGCGTGGCCCTGTTCGTCGTTATGGAAATGGCAACGCCGCTTGGAGGGATCGTGGCTGTTTCCGATGCGCCGTTCCGCTATGCGCTACAACAGATCAAAAGCGATACGCCCGCTCTGGTCCAATGAAAAAGTCGGAGCAAACAGTCAGAGTTTCACCAGCCAGCCAATGACGCCACAGCAAGCCATTACCGCCACCGGATGCAGGTGCCACCGACACAGCACCAGCGTCGAGGCTGCCGTGATGGCATAAGCCGGCCAGCTATGGTCATTGCTTTTGGTGATGATGATCCCACTGGCCAAAACCAGTCCGACTGCCAACGGTGCCATGGCGCGTTCAAAGATACGCCGGAATCGGCCCTCCCCCATGCTTTTCCAGAGCAAGGCGGCTCCGAAGACCAGCAGGCTGCTGGGGATGAGCATGGCGATTGTGGCCAGTACCGCACCCGAAATACCCGCCGCATCATAACCCAGAATGGTGACCAGCAATGTGCTTGGTCCCGGTGCAACCTGCGCCATGGCATAGGCATCAGCGAATTGCTCGGCGGTCAGCCAGTGATAGACCTCGACCGTCTGCATCTGAAGATGCGGCACGATAGCGTTGCCACCACCGAATGACAGCAGGGAAGCGCCGCCGAACAGCATAATGATATCAAGCAACCGTGGCGAGATCATCCTTTCCGGTCCTTCTCCGTCGTCAGCCAGGCCCATACAAAACTGACCGGCAGTAGAATCAGCAGCATCCAGAGCAGAGACATGCGGATGACAGCCGATAACAGAACGCTGGCAGCAAAAATAAGGGCTGGAGCAGGTGCGGTCAGCACTTTCCTGCCCGTCTGCCAGGCCATGGAGAATGTCAGCCCCACTGCCCCCGCCGCCAGGCCGGCCAGCACATGCTGCAACCAGAGCGCATGCTGAAATTCCAGATAGCCGACACTCAGAGCAAGGATAATCAGAAATGGCACCATCACCAGCCCGGCAATGGCAGCCATGGCGCCGCACACGCCTCTCAGGCGTGTGCCGACGAATACGGCAAGATTGACCTGATTCGCACCGGGCAGAACACGCGCCACCGTCAGAGCGCTCAGGAAGGTTTCTTCACTGAGCCAGCGACGACGCAGAACCAGTACATCGCGTGACCACGCGGATAACCCTCCTCCGAATCCAAGCAAGGCAATCTGGTTGAAGGTCATTGCGATACGCCACAGGCTTGGGCGTTCAATCGGGCTTATCGCATCATCCTGCGACATGATGCATCCGGACATAGGATATGATCATTCATGAGCCACTTCGATATCATGAGGCTCATGGTCATCCTCGACATGCAGATGCACGGTCAGCGGATCCGGCGGATCATAGCGATGAGAGATTTTCCAGTCGCTTTTGAATATTTCGCGCAGATGCTTTGTTGTGTCCTCCCCATGCAGCACAACGCCCAGCTCTCGCCTGATATCGAAAGCGCTGCGGTCAATATTCATGGAGCCGAGCAAGGCCGTCGTTTTGTCGGCAATCATCAGCTTCGCATGAGCACGAAGTGTTTTCTGCTTGTGAATGGCAATATCCATACGCTGCATGATGCGCAGCGAGGAAAATGTGTCCAGCAGATCAACTTCACTAATGCCATGCCGCCCGCCACACAGGATACGCACCGCAACACCCCTCGCCTGTGCCGCAACGATCCGGTCCAGCACAGTGGCATCGACGAATTTGGGGTGCTGAATCCACAGCGTCTCCTGCGCCGAATCAATAAAGGCACACATGGCCGTACGGGCGGAGGTATTGCTCCACACCAGAGGAGAGCCGGAGCGCGGCCAGAAAGGCTGCCGGTTCCAGTCGGCATCGAAACCGTGCAGGATCTCCGCGACCGTCGCCTGATCTTCGATGATCGCCCCATAATCCCTGGTGCGGGTGAAATATTTTTCGACAAAATTGAAGGTGGCAATCAAGGCACGCTGCTCATCGATCACCATTGACTTTTCATGCGTGACCGGGAAAGCCGGATTGGACCAGCTGGCCTCGATTCCGGCGGCTCGCAGTTCCGACATTGTCTCATCATTCGCGCGTGACCCCGACGATCGGGCCGGATTCAGCATGACCCGCACACTGACACCCCGATCGTGAGCCGCCTTAAGGGCAGTGATGATCGGCTCATAGGTAAAGGTGAACATCTTCAATCTGACCGACCGGCTTGCGCCTGCGATCAGTTCAACGACCGGAGCAACACCATCATCAGGCTGCACGATGATCCGTGCTACTGGCAGCGCATCGGGTAAAGTCATCATTCCCCGCTTTCGGAAAGACATTCGCCGACATCATTCCAGAGTCGAACCCGATCACAAAGCCACAGGAAATCGTGAAAAGCCAGTCGGTTTGACAGCGTTTTCCTCCCGGCTTCAGCAGTTAATCCGCCCTGCCGCCGCGCAATCCTGAAACATAATGAATGCTTGCAGACGGGGAAACAGCCTCCATCCCGCTACAGCCAGACAGACCAGACCCAGCAACACCAGAACCGGCATCCAGTCCCGACCGCGCATGGATGCTCAGTCCGTCAGGCCGGCCAGGGCCGCGCGCAACTCAGCGATTCCCGATCCTGTATCGCTGCTGGTGACAAAGACATGGGGATGCGCCGCAGGATGGGCACGGGCCGCCGCATAGACATCCGCGACACGGCGTTGCAACGGTGTCGGCTTCACGGCATCCGCCTTTGTCACGACCAGCTGGAAGGTAACGGCCGCCTTATCGAGTAACTCCATAACCGCAATGTCGGACGCCTTGAACTCGACCCGTGCATCGACCAGCAGCATGACCCGGCGCAGATTGGGCCGCCCGCGCAGATAGCTGAACATCAGCCCCTGCCAGTCTTCCTTCACATCCTTCGCCGCCTGTGCGTAGCCATATCCCGGCATATCCACCAGCACGAGCTGGTCGGCAAGGTTGAAGAAATTCAGTTGCTTGGTCCGGCCCGGCTGGGATGAGGCGCGCGCCAGTGTTTTCCGTCCGGTCAGGGCATTGACCAGAGTGGATTTGCCCACATTGGAACGTCCGGCAAAAGCGATCTCCACCCCCATGGGCGGCGGAAGCTGATCCAGCCTCTGCGTGCCATGGAAGAAGGTACACTCACCGGCAAAGAGCTTGCGCCCGGCCTCCAGAGCCACTGCATCCGGTTCAGCTTCCGAGGGTATCTGCCCAAATTGCGGCGTCTGATCAGACATAGACGCCGCTCAGACCTTGGCCAGTTCGGGGCGCGGCAGCTTTGTGCGGCGCTGGATCAGCCATTGCTGCCCGATCGACAGCAGATTGTTCCAGCTCCAGTAGATCACCAGTCCCACAGGGAAGCGGGCCAGCATGAAGGTAAAGATGATCGGCATGAACTGGAACATCTTTGCCTGCACAGGGTCCGGCATCGGCGGGTTCATCTTCTGTTGCAGATACATTGTGCCGCCCATGATCAACGGCCAGATGCCAAGATGCAGGAAAGGAGAGATATGGGTGGGGTCGAAAGGCAGCAGCCCGAACAGATTGAACAGATTGGTCGGATCGACCGCTGACAGATCGTGAATCCAGCCGAAGAACGGAGCATGCCGCATTTCGATGGTCACGAAGATGACCTTGTAGAGTGAGAAGAAAATCGGGAACTGCAACAGCATCGGCAGACAGCCGCTGGCGGGGTTGGCACCCTCAGCCTTGTAAAGCTGCATGACCTCCTGCTGCATCCGCGTCGGATCATCCTTGTAGCGTTCCCGCAGGGACTGAATTTTGGGGGCCAACAGACGCATCTTGCTCATCGAGCGATAGGATTTGCTCGCCAGCGGATAGAAGGCCGCCTTGACCAGAACCGTGAAAATCAGGATGGCGACACCGAAATTGCCGACCAGATGATACAACCAGTCCAGCGCATAGAAGAATGGCCGGGTAATGAACCAGAACCACCCGAAATCGACCGCCTCCCAAAAGCTGGGGATGTGGTACTCCGCCTGATAGTGATCCAGCAGGCTGACCACCTTGGCGCCCGCGAACAGATGCGTGGTGCTGGCGCTCTCTGCCCCAGCCGCGACCTGATCCGGATTATGGGAGATGATGCCGACCTGATACCCGTCCCGGCCATTCGGCTTGGTATCGCGGAAACTGAAATCAACCGACGTTATCTGATCAGGGATCAGCGCCGTCAGCCAGTATTTGTCCGTGATACCCGCCCAGCCACCGGTGGAGGCATGCTCGAAAGCAAGGCCGTTATTCTTGGCCCCATCGCTGTCGGCGCTCTTGTAGGTGATCTCATGCAGGATGCCATCAACCACACCGATCAGCCCTTCATGCAGAACGGTATAGCCCTCGACCTCTGGCCGGTAATCGCGGCGCACCCGTGCATAAGGATGCAGCACCACCGGCTTGCCGGTCGTATTGCGCACGGATTGGGTTACCGAGAACATGTAATCGGCATCGACCGCAACCTTGAGCATGAAGGTCAGGCCCGCGCCGTTATCCCAGCTCAGCGTCACCGGCTTGTCAGGAGTCAAGGTGGCGGCATCGGCTTTCCACTCCGTATCACGGCCCGGCGTGGCGATGCCCGATTCTTCCGGAACCCAGCCATATTCCACATAGTACGGCTCCGGCCCGCTCAGCGGAGCCAGCAGACGAACCAGCGGGGAATTCTTGTCGACCGTCTCATGATAGTCGCGCAGGACCAGATCATCGAAACGCGCGCCGAGCAGGCTGATGCTGCCCTTTACGCGCGGCGCATCGACAGCCAGACGAGCCCCTTCCTTCGGAGGAGGCGACTGGGAGGCCGTTGCATCGGTCGGAACCGCGCCCAGCGTATTATTCGGTTTACCCTGCCCGGCATTCGTGGCTGTCCGGGCAGCAGCAGGAGGCTCCGGCACGAAATGCCGGTACAGCCCCTGGAAACCCAGCAGAATGCCCAAGGAAATCGCAATCGCGAGGAATAGCCGTTTCTGGTCCATCAACCCGCCGTCTGTCCTGAATGATCTTTGCAGCGGCATCTTCCGGCAGGAACCGGATCATAGCCGCCCTGGTGCCATGGGTTGCAGCGCAGAATACGCCGCCCTGCAAGCATGGAACCCTGAAAAGTGCCGTGTTCGCGCAATGCCTGAAGCGCGTAATCGCTGCAACTGGGAACAAACCGGCAATTCGTGCCCAGCACGGGCCGCAGAACCAGTTGATACAGCCGCACCGCAAGCCTCAGCCCGTATCCGATGATACGACCAGCCATCATATGACTCCGGCCTTGGCCAGGGCGCGGCGCAGATCGTCCAGCAGAGAATCGAATGGCCGCCCGCGTGTGCTGTCTCGTCCAATCAGCACCAGATCATGCGCCGATAAGGGTGTGCCGGCCTGATCGTATTCCCGTGCCACCAACCGCGCCGCCTCACGCAAGCGCCGACGGGTGCGATTGCGGACAACCGCATTGCCGACTTTCTTGGTCACAGTATAGCCAATGCGCAAAGGGGCGTCGGCAGCCTGCGCGGGCAGGGCCTGAAGAACCAGACCATGCACGGCGGCCTTGCGCCCCTTTGAGGCAACGCGGAGGAACTCCGCGCGCCGCTTCAGACGTTTTTCCCGCATGACTGCGGAACCCTTTCGTTGGGAGCCGGGCCGCATATCAGGGACATGCGAATCCGGCCTTACCGAAACAGGGCTGTCCGAAATCAGGCGGACAGACGCTTGCGGCCCTTGGAACGCCGGTTGGCAATCACCTTGCGGCCACCAACAGTCGCCATACGCGCGCGGAAACCATGCCGCCGCTTGCGGACCAGTTTCGAGGGTTGATAAGTACGCTTCACGTCAGGCTCTCCGAGGCTAGGGGCGTCCCAGCTTCGGGATCGCGCCCGGTCGAAATTTCCGGTACAATACAGATGGTCCGCAGACGCCTACGCATCTGACCGGCCGAGGCGCGGCTTATAGGGGGGTGAATGGCTATCCGTCAATCAGAAGCTGTGCATGGCGGACGATCCCGCGCTGTAATCCGCTTTTTTAACTTTCTGCGAGTCTGATCTCCCATCATGGAACATGCTCTTGCCGTCCTTCATTCCTGGCTTGATCAGGTGCTTCCCTGGGCTGACCGACACCCGGCGCTAACTTTCACCCTGTATATGCTCACCTATGCACTCAGCGTCCTGTTGCTGCTGCCGGGCGGTCTGTTTCTGGGGCTGGCGGGCGGAGCTTTGTGCGGCACGCTGGCCGGGTCTATCTCCGCGATTGCCGGGGCAACACTCGGCGCCGCGGCTTTTCACTATCTGACCAGACGATACATGCTGACGCGCCTGCGGCGCTGGCTGCCCGCACATTGCCTGCACCGGCTCGATCAGATCGCCCCACAGATCCAGCGGGACGGGTTCAATTATATGCTGGCAGCGAGGCTCATGCCGATGGTGCCATTCTGGCTCAGTACGCTGGCCGCGCCATTTGCCAGCCATCGCATTCTGCCATTCGCCATCGCCACCGCAATCGGCAGCGCACCCCTGATCAGCATCACGGTCAGCCTCGGCGCAGGATTGCGCCAGAGCATACAGCAATCCCTTGCTCCGGCAGACGCGCTGATGAGTCCCTCGGTACTGGTGCCGCTCTTTATCCTGGCGCTGCTATCCTTGGTGCCGGTCGCGCTGCGTCATGCAAAGGCGAAATTCAACAGGGCCTGATCTGGGCCGGCAAACTCACTCTATAACGGCACGCCCGCAATATCGCGGCTGGTGCGAATCGTCTGGAGTGTCTGGACCCGCGTGACACGCTCCATACCGGTCAGACGCTGGGTCAGCTGATTTTCATGCGCCGTATCACGCGCCACCAGACGCAGCAGAAAATCACCGCCACCGCGAATCATGTGGCATTCGCGTACTTCGCTCCATTCACCGACTGTCTTTTCGAACTCGGCCAGAGCCATTTCCTTCTGACTGTCCAGCCCGACAATGGCAAAGAACTCAATCTCCCAGCCCAGCGCCTGCGGGTTGGTATCGGCGTAATAGCCGCGGATAATGCCTGCCTCCTCCAACCGCCGGACACGCCGCAGACAGGGAGGCGCCGAAATACCCGCACGACGCGCCAACTCGACATTGGTCATGCGGCCATCGGCCTGCAATTCCGCCAGAATACGCCGGTCGATAGCGTCCAGCTCATGGGGAAGAGAATGATCGGCGGTCATGCGCTGGGGATGCTCATCGTGGTGAAACGGAAAATTGTCATGAATGCTCGGACTGCGCAATATTATGACTCAACGGGCCGGCTGCAAGCCATTCTCAGCCCGAAAAATTAAAAACTTTGCGCGAAGGCTTCCGCCTTGCCCGCAAGGAGGATTGGCCTCATATGCTGAGGCATGCCGTCCCTGTGTTTCAGATAGACAAAAACCATGATCCATCGCAGCAAGGTTCTCATTATCGGTGCAGGGCCTGCCGGCTATACCGCCGCCATCTACGCTGCCCGCGCCAGCATGAAACCGATTCTGGTATGCGGTCTCCAGCCCGGCGGGCAGCTGACCATCACCACCGATGTTGAAAACTACCCCGGCTTTGCAGAATCCGTGCAGGGCCCATGGTTGATGGAACAGATGGAAGCACAGGCGCGTCATGTCGGCACCGAGATCGTGTATGATCTGATCACCGATGTGGACTTTACCCGCACCCCATTTCGCTGCACGGCGGATTCGGGTGATGTGTTCGAGGCGGATTCTGTCATCATCGCAACAGGCGCCCAGGCACGCTGGCTGGGGCTGCCGAATGAGAAACGACTTCAGGGGGCGGGCGTATCAGCCTGCGCCACCTGCGACGGCTTTTTCTTTCGGGGCAAGCGCGTGGCGGTGATTGGTGGCGGCAATACCGCCGTTGAGGAAGCCCTGTATCTGACCCACCATGCCAGCGAAGTGGTGTTGATCCATCGCCGCGATTCGTTACGGGCCGAGAAAATCCTTCAGGATCGCCTGTTTGCGCATCCCAAAATCTCCGTCATCTGGAACAGTGTGGTCGAGGACATTACCGCATCCGGGCCGCCGGATCGCGTAGACGGAATTGTCCTGCGCAACACCACAAGGGGGGATACCAGCACGCTGCCGGTGGATGGCGTTTTCGTGGCAATCGGCCATTCCCCCAATACCGCCATCTTCCGTGGCAAGCTGGAACTGGATGAAGAAGGATATGTGGTGACCCGCCCAGGAACCCCCTGCACCTCAATCCCCGGCGTGTTCGCGGCAGGAGATGTGCAAGATAAAATATACCGTCAGGCCGTTACTGCTGCCGGAACAGGTTGCATGGCGGCGCTGGAGGCGGAAAAGTGGGTAGCCGAACATACCGATTCGTCCATGCTGGCAGCAGAATAGCGAATCGTCCGCCAACCCCCGGCATCCGGGATGGGTGCGCGGAGAACAGAAGACCGCGGCCCGGCAGGCCGAATCATCGATGGGTCGCACACAGCGCACCCGGAAGCGGGGAGTGGCGTAAACAATGGACTGGGACAAACTGCGCGTCTTCCACGCCGTGGCTGAAGCAGGCAGCTTTACTCATGCTGGCGATACGTTGAACCTGAGCCAGTCTGCCGTGTCCCGCCAGATTTCGGCACTGGAGGAGGCCCTTCAGGTTCCTTTGTTTCATCGGCATGCCCGCGGCCTGATCCTGACCGAGCAGGGCGAAAGCCTGAACCGCACTGTGCGCGAAGTTTTTGCCAAACTGGCCATGACCGAGGCCCTGCTGACTGAAAGCAAGGAAAAGCCCGCCGGTCGTCTGAAAGTCACCACCACGGTCGGCTTTGGCGCCTCATGGCTGGCACCACGCCTGCACCAATTCCTGGCCGCATATCCAGACGTTTCGCTGTCACTGCTGCTGGATGATGCCGATCTCGATCTGGCGATGCGGGAGGCCGATGTGGCCATCCGAATGCATCCGCCCAAGCAGCCCGATCTGGTGCAGCGCCATCTGATGACCATCAAATGGCATGTGGTCGGCACACCTGCCTATTTCGAGCAGTATGGTCGGCCGCAATCGGTGGAAGACCTCGACAATCACCGGTTGATCCTGTTCGGTGACTATCATTCACCGGTCAACAACATCAACTGGCTGGCCGAAGCCGGGCGCAAAAGCGGCACGCCGCGACGTCCGTTGCTGGATGTCAACTCACTCCAGGCCATGGCGCTGGCCATTCAGTCCGGTCTGGGGATCGGTGCCCTGCCCGATTACATGAGCAACGAAATGGACGGGCTGGAGCGCGTCCTGCCGGAGATCGAATCTCCCAAGATCGACGTATATTTCGTCTATCCGGAGGAGTTGCGCAGTTCCAAGCGCGTTTCTGTGTTCCGTGACTTCCTGCTGGGCAAACTGGCTGAACTCGGCTGACGCAACGCCTGTGTCAGCCGGTTGCCACCAACTGGCTGACACGGCAGCGTCCGGCTTTCAACACTGCATCCACCAGAATATCGGCATCCTCTCGCCTCGTCCGATGATTGACGATGGCTGCGCGAATCGCGAGCGTCCCCCGTAAATGCGTCGTTGAGGGGACCGCAACACCGGATTCCTGAATATCCGCGACCAGCTCGATGTTCAGATGGTCGAGATCACCCGGGGCGGCGATAAAACGGAAACACACGACATTCAGGCCATTCTGCCCAGGCAACGGGGCCAGCAGCTCCAGCTCCGGCTCAGCCACCACCCGCGCAGCCAGATAGGCAGCGACGTCGCAGCACGTCTCTACTACCGCACCGAGCCGGTCGGCACCGTAGGTTTTGAGCATCATCCAGACTTTCAGCGCCCGAAACCCGCGTGACAGGTCCGGCCCAAGATCGCATGGCCATGGCGCGCCACCGGACAAGCCCCGGATATCGCGCCGCAGATAAGCCAGATCCTGCGCAAAAGCCTGCCGGTGCAATACCGGATCGCGCACAAGCACGCAGCCTGCGTCGTAGGGTACCTGCGGCCATTTATGGAAATCGAACGCGATGGAATCGGCCCGTGCCAGCCCCTTCACGCGATGGCGCAGCACAGGCGAGAGAGCCAGCATCGCCCCGAACGCCCCATCGACATGCAGCCGCAACTCTTCGGCAGCACAGAAGGTGGCCAGCGCATCCAGATCGTCGATAGCCCCGGTATCAACACTTCCCGCCGTGGCAATGACAAGAGCAGGCAACCTCCCCTGCGCCCGATCCTGCGCCACCATGGCAGCCAGAGCATCCAGCCTCATGCAATGCGCATCATCCAGCGGCACCGAACGCAGGGCATCGCTGCCGAACCCGGCCATATCCATCGCACGGGGAATACAACCATGGGCATTAGCCCCGGCATAAGCGGTGAAGCCGCTCTGCCCGACTCCTTCATGCCGCACCTCCGGCCCGAGCGCCGCCAGACGCGCCACGAGAATGCCGATGAAATTCGCCATGGAGGAGCCGGTCACCAGAACACCGGAGGTTTCTGACGGCATGCCCAACAGTTCAGCCGACCAGCGGATCACCTGCCGCTCCACCTCGACCGGAGCATGATCCCGCCCGCCCAGATTGGCGTTCAACCCGGCCGCCAGCATATCCGCCAGCATCCCGACCGCCGTGCCGCCACCATGCACCCAGCCCATGAAGCGCGGATGAATATTACCGGTCGCATAAGGCTGCACATCATTGCGGAACTGTTCGTAGACAGAGTCCAGGCTGCTGCCATCACGCGGGGCAGGCGTTTTGAACGCATCCCTCACCTGATGAGGCAAAGGCCGCCACACCGCTCCGGAGCGTGCTCCGGCCAGATGGTCGAACATATCATCCAGCATACGATGACCAAGGCTGCGCAGGGCATCCCAGTCATCAGGATCCAGCCCGTCAGCCACGCACGGAATCTCCTGCACGGAAAGCAGTACTTGCGGGATCGCTTGGCAGATGACGCTCCACGAAATAGAGCGGGCGGCGCTTGGTCTCGTTGAACACGCGGCCGAGATATTCCCCGATCACGCCCAGCGTCATCAACTGCACACCGCCCAGAAACAGCACCACCGCCATCAGGCTGGGATAACCCGGCACGGGATTGCCGAAGAACAGCTTGGACAGCACGATATTGCCGCCATACAGCACCGCGAACAACGCAACCAGAATACCGAGATATGTCGCCAGCTTCAGCGGCACGACGGTAAAACCGGTGATCCCCTCCAACGCGAGGTTCCACAGCTTCCAGTAAGACCATTTGGACTCGCCCACCGCACGGGGTGAACGATCATACTGGACGGCCACAGACGGATAGCCGATCCAGGCGAACAGTCCCTTCATGAAGCGATGCTGCTCCCTCAGACGCAGCAAAGCATCCACCGCACGGCGGCTCATCAGACGAAAATCCCCGGCATTAGGGGGCAAGCTGACATCCCCGAGGCGCGTCATCAGGTTGTAAAAAGCATTCGCCGTTGCTTTTTTCAGCCAGGTCTCGCCTTCCCTGATACGGCGCTGGGCATAGACCATGTCGAAACCCTGCCGCCATTGTGCAACCAGTTCGGGGATCAATTCCGGCGGATCCTGCAAATCCGCATCGGTGACAATCACCGCCTGACCGCGTGCATGATCCAGCCCGGCGGTGGTGGCGATTTCCTTGCCGAAATTACGGGACAGACCAACCACGCTGATGCGGGGATCGGCCTGACGCAGACTCTGCATCACGTCGAGCGTGCGGTCACGGCTGCCATCGTTGACATAGACCACCTCCCACTTCTCCCCCATCCCATCCATGACGGAGGCAAGCCGGGTATGGAACATCTCCAGCCCGTCCTGCTCATTGTAGCACGGGACCACGATGGAAAAGACCGGATCGCCCTCCTGAGGAGCGGGCGAAAGCGCGGAGCATGAAGTCTTTATCTCGGACATGGCCCCTCTCCTAACATGGCTCTAGCGGCCTCACACCATTCTCTTTCCGCAAGGAGCATTTGCGATCAGCGTACAGTTTCGCAGAAGGCCACCAAACGCTCGCAGGCACGTGCCAGAGAAATCTCATCAGTGGCGTAGCTCAGCCGCAGATAGGGACTCATGCCGAAGGCCGCACCATGCACCACAGCCAGATAGGATTCTTCCAGCAGAGCCAGCGCCACATCCTCATCGGTCTGCAACAGCCGCCCGCCCGCAGAGCGGCGGCCAAGCAGCCCGGCGACACCGGGGAAGACGTAAAATGCCCCCTCCGGCTTGTGGCAGCTCAGGCCGGGGGCAGATTGAAGGGCGCACACCACGAAGTCACGCCGCGCTGCATAAATGGCTGCCCGCTCCACCAACAGGGCCGGGTCACCATTCAGGGCAGCCGCTGCCGCCGCCTGTGCAACCCCTGCGACGCCAGACGTCGCCTGACTCTGCATATTGTTCATCGCCTTGATCAGGGATGGCGGCCCTCCCGCAAAGCCGACACGCCATCCCGTCATCGCGTAAGATTTGGACACACCGGAAATAGTGAGAACACGGTCCCGCAGATCCGGTGCGACCGCAGCCATGGTGCGATAGACGAAGCCGTCATAGAGCAGATGCTCATAAATATCGTCGCACATGATCCAGACATGCGGATGGCGACGCATTACTTCGGCCAGTGCCGCCATCTCCACAGGTGTAATCGCGGCCCCGGTTGGGTTATTGGGAAAATTCAGCAACACCCATCGGGTTTTGGGCGTGATCGCCGCCTCCAGCACCTCCGGTTTCAGACGAAACCCTGTCTCCTGTGGGCAATTCACGATCACCGGCACGCCCCCGGCCAGCCGGGTCACCAACTCATATGCGACCCAGTAGGGAGCGGGAATGACGATTTCATCACCCTGGTCCACCGTCGCCATGATCGCGTTGTAGATGATCTGCTTGGCACCGTTGGCGATGGTGATCTCGTTCGATGCGAAACTCAGCTCATTTTCCCGTTGAAATTTGGCCTGGATTGCACTGACCAGCGCCGGAGCACCTACGATGGGTGGATATTTCGTATCCCCTGACAGCGCCGCCGCATGAGCGGCCTCAATCGCTTCCGACGGAGTCGGAAAATCCGGCTCCCCGATCGACAGGGAAATGACATCATGCCCCTCTGCCCTCAGCACGCGCGCACGCTGCGTCACCGCAATGGTGGGGGAGACATCAAGCCCTTTCAGGCGTTGCGCAAAACGCGGCATCAGCGAGCATCCTTTTTTCCGTCGACACGATCAGCGCCATGCACTTAACGAAAGGGCCGGACACGCAAGCGCCCGGCCTTTTTTCATCCTGTCCGGACAGAGGCTGCTTCAGGACAGAGCCGCACAGAAACGCTGGATACGTGTGCAGGCCTCCCGCAGCGCCTCGGTGCTGGTGGCATAGCTGATGCGGAAATAGCCCGGATAGCAGAAGGCCGAGCCATGCACCGCGGCCACACCTTCTTCCTCCAGCAGCGCAGTCACGAAGGATTCGTCATCGACGATCTTGACGCCGCCCTTGCTGGTCTTGCCGAAGCAGCCCTTCACGGACGGGAAGACATAAAACGCGCCTTCCGGTTTATGACACGTCACACCCGGAGCCGCATTCAGCATCTCCACCACCAGATCACGACGCTCCTGATAGATGGCCAGCATATCGGCGATACTGTCCTGCGGGCCGATCAGCGCCTCGACCGCCGCTGCCTGACTGATGGAGGAGGTGTTGGAGGTAGACTGGCTCTGCAACTTGTCCATCGCCTTGATCAGCGCCTTCGGACCACCGGCGAACCCGATGCGCCAGCCGGTCATTGCATAGGCCTTGGAACACCCGTTCACGGTCAGGGTACGGTCTTTCAGACGCGGCTCCACCTGCGCCAGCGTGGCAAAAGCAAACCCGCCATAAACCAGCTTCTCGTAGATATCATCCGTCATGATCCAGACCTGCGGATGACGCAGCAGTACGTCTGCCAACGCCTTCAGCTCCGCCGCGGAATAGGCCGCACCGGTCGGGTTGCTGGGGCTGTTGAGCATCAGCCATTTGGTCTTCGGCGTGATCGCGGCTTCCAGTTCCTCGGGGCTGATCTTGAAGCTGCGCTCCTCGCTACAGGAAACCAGAACCGGCTTGCCGTCGCAAAGGGCCACGATGTCCGGATAGCTCACCCAGCACGGGGCCGGTATAATCACCTCATCACCCGCATTCAGCGTGGCCAGCATGGCGTTGAAAATCACCTGCTTGCCGCCGGTGGAGACGATGATCTCGTCCGGAGCATAATCCAGACCACTATCACGCCTGAATTTTTCCACGATCGCGTTGCGCAGGGCGGCAGTGCCCGCAACGTCGGTGTATTTCGTGTCGCCCTTCTCGATGGCCTTGATCGCCGCTTTCTTCACATTGTCCGGTGTATCGAAATCCGGCTCTCCGGCGGACAGGCTGATCACATCACGGCCAGCAGCCTTCAACGCACGGGCTTTGGTGCTGATGGCAATGGTCTGGCTGGGGCTGATACGGTCAAGACGCGCGGCAATCAGGCTCATGGGAACACTACAGTCCTGCTGAAGAGAATCTGCTCAACCCTAACGCCGCCTTCCCTTCAGCGGCAATCGACCACCTCGGCAGCCCTGCCATCCCCTTTTCCCGCATCTGGTGACCTACAGATGACCTCCTGCGACAGGAGTAGCGACAGAAGACGCGGTCTGTCCTATCCTGTCGGTATGGCATGTCATCGCATTATCGCTCTTTTTGCCGTTATTATGGCCTCTCTGGCGCTTGGTGTGGCTTTTTCCGTGGAATGGTGGGCGCACCGGCCGCCCTGTGCGCTCTGTCTGGTAGAACGCTGGCCGTACCGGATTGCAATCGCACTGGGCGTGATCGCGTTCTTTCTGCCTCCCCGCCCGGCTCTCGTGCTCTGTGGACTGGCGGCGCTGAGTTTTTGTGTGGCAGCCGGAGCCGGACTGCTGCATGCCGGGGTCGAGTGGCATTTCTGGCCCAGCCCTTTGCCAGAATGCGCGGCGCCACGCTTCAGCAGTCAACTCTCTATTACCGATATGCTGGCACATATGCCGACCCGGCCCGACAAGCCCTGTGACGAGCCGACCTATCTTATTCCAGGCTTTCCGGTTTCCATGGCATTCGCGAACTGTCTTTATGCATTGGCTATGGCCATCATCATGATGAAAATGCTGCTGGCCTTGAAACCAGACCGCGCCTGATCCGGAGAAACGCTGCATGACGCACACAGCTTCAGCCTCGGCTCGCATGTCGCCCTCCTTGCCCGGCGATCTTCCGGCCCGTGAGCGGCTGGCACGGATGATCCGGGTGGATCATGCGGGAGAATACGGTGCATCACGGATCTATGCCGGGCAGCTTGCCGTTTTGCGCCGCTCTCGCCATGCGCCGACGCTAGAACACATGAAGGCGCAGGAAGATGTTCATCGCGAAACATTCTCCCGTATGATCGCCGATCGCCGGGTCCGCCCGACCGCGATGCTGCCTTTCTGGCATGTGGCCGGTTTTGCGCTCGGAGCCCTGACGGCCGCCATTGGCGAACGCGCCGCCATGGCCTGCACCGTCGCCGTCGAGGAAACCATCGACGATCACTATGCCCGACAGATCGAGGCTCTGCCCGATGAGGAGCACGAACTGAAAGAAACCATCGCCTGCTTCAGGGAGGAAGAACTGGAGCACCGCGATATCGGCCTTGCCAACGAGGCAGAGCTGGCACCGGCCTATCGGCTGCTATCCGGTGCCATCAAGGCTGGCTGCCGTCTGGCCATCGCCATCAGCGAACGCGTTTAAACTCCATCCTTGTTCAGATCATACCATCATTACAATTTGCTTAATGCTGTATCGAAATATTTTCGTATACGTTTTTTTGCGTTCCGGTTTGCGATGTTCTCTTCATACCTTTGTCTGACTGTGAGGATACTGACCGGGATTTTGGTCGGTGCTTCGATGGGATTTTCGCTGATAACGCAGGCCCATGCACAGTCTGAAACGCCGGGACTTGGCTCCATGCCGTCCCGCTCTCTGACGCAACCGCCTGATCCGACCATCCCACCCGTGGCGCCCAGAGAGCATTTTTTCGGTGATTGGGGCGGTATCAGACCCCCTCTGGAACATCATGGGATCGACCTTATCGCCGGCTATCTCAGCGAGACGATGGGCAATGTCACCGGTGGTCGGGGGCGTGGCATTGCCTATGCCGATAATCGCGGCATCGAACTTAAGATTGACTGGAATAAATTGGCGGGCTGGAACGGATTGACCACGCGCGCAATCGTTATCAATCGCGCCGGGCGCAGTCTGAGCAGTACGGTGATGGGGGACTCTCTCTATCCCGTGCAGGAAATCGCTGGCGGCGGCGGCAATGTCGCGGCCCATTTGTCGATGGTCTATGCTGAGCAGCTCCTGCTGAAAAAAAGAGTGTCGATTGCCGTGGGGCGGTTGCAGGTCGCGACCGATTTCGCATCATCTCCTATCTATTGCGAATTCGTCAGCAATGCTTTCTGCGGTGTCCCCACGCCTTTATCGGCCGGTGACAGACCCGCCTTTACCAATGGTGCCGCCGCCAACTGGGGCGGACGCATCCGCGGCCGCCCGACACCGGAAATCTATGTGGAAAGTGGTGTTTTTGAATCCAATTCGGCACGCGGGGGCCGTACGGGGCTTCAGTTCAGCCCAGCCACAGCCAACGGTATGATGATCCCGGTGGAAATCGGTTGGGAACCGGGTGGCGGGAATAACGAGCGGTCGGGGCATTATAAAATAGGGGCCTACTATGACAGTGCACGCTCCACCACCCTGTACCGCGATCTTCCCTCGGATGAGGGATATGATCTTCCCGTCCCTTCCAACAATCCGGCCACGCAAAAAACGATCAGAGGCCGCTCGGGATTTTGGATCATGGCCGACCAGATGCTGCTGCGGCGCGGTCCCTATGCACGGGAAGGGCTGATCGTCTTTGCCGGGTTCACCCTGTCTGATGACAGGTTTTCACCCTATCGCAGCCTCGGTTTTATCGGAATGGTGGACCGTGCTTTCTGGCCCGCACGTCGCAGGGACAGCTATGGTTTCGCCGTCTATTACGCTCAGCAGAGCCGGGGCCTGAAGGCGCTCCAAAAAGCCGAGCAAGCCGCAGGGCAGCCCCTGACGGGAGGCGTTCCCGGACCGCAGGGTGATGAAGTTATCATGGAGGCCGAATATACGATCCATGCCTGCGAAGGTCTGACGATCGAACCTGACCTTCAGGTCGTGGTGCATCCAGGCGGTGTGCGACAGTATGGAACGGCTTTGGTGCTCGGTTTTCGTACCAATGTGTCGTTTTAATATTTTCCCTCAACCCGGCCCTTTCCGATCTGCCGGTGCAGTCGGCGGCTGGGGAGTCACCTCCGTCGATTTTCCGGGCATGACCTGCTTCAGGTAGGCGATGATATCCCGCCGGGCGACAGGATTATCGATGCTCATGGGCATCGCCGCACCGGGCAGCATGGCGGCAGGGCCGGCCAGCCAGCGGTCGAGATGCCCCTCATCCCAGATGAAATCCGCAGCCGCCAAGGCCTTGCTGTATGGATAACCCGGCACAGAGCCGGCCTTACGGCCGATAATGCCTGCCAGACGGGGACCTTCCTTATCGGTCTCCATTTCATGACAGCCTGAACATTGGGCAGCGAATATTTTCTTTCCCAACGCCGCATCTGGCGGCCCGTCATGAAAACGCGCCAGATCCGCCGGAGTCTGCCCGGTCTCGGAACGGAAAAACGTATAGGACAGCGTGATCTGATCCACATCCTGCATGGCCGGATCGTTGGCCATGGCCGGATCAACATAGAACAGCACAGGCATCTGCACCGAGCGATGCGCCGCCAATCTCTCCTCCGTAAAGCAGAAGCACTCGATCTTCTTGAAGTAGATCCCCGCTTTATCCGGTGTCACATTGAAGGTGGCATGGCCCACGATATCCTGATCGCTGGTGTTCTCCGCTTCATAGAAAATCGGCACCTGCTGTCCCAGACGCACTTTGACGCTGCGTTGCAGAGGACGAAAACGCCAGGGCAGTTTCGGGGAAACATCGGCATTGAAGAACACTGTGACCATGCGGGATGAAACCGCTTGGGTCGCCTCATCCTCCGTGACACGCTGGGTGGTGCCGCCTGCTCCGGTCACCTGGCAGAACAGCCGGTACAAGGTCACCGAATAGGATACCAGCCCCGTCATCCCCGCGACCATGATCATGAGCGCCAGAGGGATACCGTATTGTCTCAGCCTGCCTGCCATTTTCTTTCTCTGCCGGCCCTACGGCCAACAGAGAGGCGACCGTCAAGCTCAGCTCTCCAATTCGCTGTCCCAGTACAGATAGTCGCGCCAGCTTTCATGCAGATAGTTGGGAGGGAAAGCCCGCCCATTATCCTGCAACTCCCACGTTGAAGGCTGACGCGGCGTCGTCAAAGGCAGCATATTGCATTCACGCGGCAACCGCGACCCCTTGCGCAGATTACAGCTTCCGCAGGCCGTAATGACGTTTTCCCAGGTCGTCCGCCCACCCCGGCAGCGTGGAATAACGTGATCAAAGGTCAGTTCCGGCGTCGGCATACGTTGCCCGCAATACTGGCAGGAAAAAGCATCGCGCAGGAACACGTTAAACCGGGTGAAAGCCGGGCGCCTTGCCGTGGGGACATAATCCTTCAGCGCAATCACGCTGGGCAGTCTCAGCGTACGGCTGGGGGAACGGACTTCGTGATCGTATTCGCTGAGCACGGAGACACGATCGAGAAAAACCGCTTTCACCGCATCCTGCCATGACCATAGCGAGAGCGGAAAATATGAGAGCGGGCGGAAATCCGCATTGAGAACCAGAGCCGGAAACTGTGCCGGTCCACCCGTTCTGACAAGGCTGTGCAACTGCTCACCATCAGGCATTGCCGCTTCCTATTCAGGCGGTCGCACAGTCTGGTGAAGAAATCCTAGCCACGAACTGCCAGATAATGTGCGCCGCGGAGAACTTTGACTTTTATCGCAGACAAGCCGTGTTGTAGCAACCCGGATACAGGCACACGTCATGACTTCGTCATGAACAACCATGACAGAAAGCGTCTAAGCATCCGCCTGTAAATCCCTGATGATAAACGCAAGTGCGCAATCGGCTTCTTCAGCGGTGACCTCATGCCCAACCCCCGGCAGGATAGTCAGTGTGACCGGCACATGCATGGCTTTCAGCCTGGAATCGGCCACCATGCTGCGCGTAAGGGGCACCACATCATCCTGATCGCCATGGAGCAGCAGCACGGCCGGCATATTGTCCGCTGACGGGATCGAAGCCTCCTCAGCCAGGTGCAAGGCTCCGGCGATACTGATGATGGCACCTGCCACCTCTCCCCCTATCCGGCTTTCCTCGAACAGCCCGGCCGCCAATACGCTCATGGCGCCCTGGCTAAAGCCGACCAGAGCAACCTCCCTTTCGGTCAAACCAAGCCACGCGGCGGCAATCCTGATCGTCTCTGCCAGAACAGGGCCGAGACGCGTCGCTCCGGCACGGTCGGTTTCCGGTGTCCGATCACGCAAAGACCACCATTGGCGTGTGCCGGGATGCAGCACACATGGCTCCCACCCGTTCAGAGATAAAAAAGCGGCGTCGGGCAAATGAGGCGCCCAACGCTCCCCCAGCCACACCATGCCACACGCATCATTGCCATGGCCGTGGCACAGCACGATCAGACATTGCGCCGGGCTATGCACGGGCGGCTTCATCCACCCCATGATCGCGGTTGCAGGATCCCCCCCTTCATTAGAAGGCCAAGTTATCCATCCTTGTGGATGAGTCATCATGCATTCGTCTCCGCAAGAGGCCATGATAAACGCTTTCCATGACTGTCATCACCCGTTTTGCCATCACCCGTTTTGCCCCCAGCCCCACCGGCCATCTGCATCTGGGGCATGTCTATGCCGCGTGGCAGGCCAGAAGGCAGGCCAACGATGGCCATTTCCTGCTGCGGATTGAGGATATCGACACAACCCGTTGCCGCCCGGAATGGAGTGCGGCGCTGCTGGAGGATCTCGGCTGGCTGGGCTTTGAATGGCAGCAACCTGTGCGTATCCAGTCCAAACACATGGCGGAATACAGCCAGGCACTGGAAAATCTCCGGTCAGAGGGATTGCTCTATCCGTGTTTCTGCACTCGCGCCGCCATTACCCGCGAAATCGCCGAAGCCACTCGGGCGCCTCACAGCCCGGATGGCATGCCGCTTTATCCGGGCACCTGCCGTTCTCTGTCACCGGCTGAACGAGAGGCGCGACTGGCTGCGGGAGAGGCCTGTGCATGGCGGCTCGACATGCAGGCCGCATTATGCCGTCTGTCTCATCCGCTGGAGCGGATCGAACATGGCATCCGCTTTCCATGTTACCCGGAACGCTTTGGTGATGTAGTACTGGCACGGAAGGACGTGCCTGCCAGCTATCACCTCTGTGCCGCGCATGACGATGCCGTCCAGGGCGTTACGCTGGTGACGCGGGGGGAAGATTTGCTGGCGGCCACCGACCTGCACCGCCTGCTACAGACCCTGTTCGGCTGGCCGGAACCCGCTTATGCGCATCATGGCCTACTGAAGGGAGCTGATGGACACAGGCTGGCAAAACGCGATTCAGCTCTGACCGTGCGATCCCTGCGGGAAAACGGAGCCTGCCCACAGGACATCATGGAACGTATCAGAAAGGCTGACATTGTATCCCAACCTTAATTGCGACTGATCACAACCGGCAGGGCGTCAGAAGCCAGCGCATGGTCATAGGCGTTCACGGCTACAACCTGCGCATGGGCGCTGGCATTGAACACTCTGGTAAAGCTGGTCGGGTAGAACCCCATCCACAGCGTCAACACGGCAAGCGGCACCAGCACCGCCATCTCCAGACGCGTCATATCATGCAGAACGGCGACAGCCCCGCTCAGCTTGCCGAACATGACACGCCAGTAAAAGCTCAGCATGTAGATCGCACCCAGCACCATGCTAGTGCCAGCCAGCAGGGCCAGCCAGAAATTGACATGCAGGGCACCGAAAATAACCAATACCTCGCCAACGAAGCCACCCGTTCCCGGCAAGCCGATGCTCGCCATGGAAAAGGCCATCGCCAGAGCCGCCAGTCGCGGGGCGTAATTAACGACGCCCGTGACTTTCCCGAAATCACGGGACCCTGCGCGGAAGCTGACCATGCTGACGCAGAAGAACAGGCCCGCGATGATGATCCCATGCGAAACCATCTGGAACAGCGCACCATCCATGCCCTCGGTGGTCAGGCTGAACAAGCCCACCACCACCATCCCCATATGGGAGAAGGAGGAATAGGCGACCATTTTCTTCATATCGGTCTGCGCACAGGCGATGATGGCTGCGTAGATCACTCCGACGACACCGAGAATCATCATCACCGGCGCATAGTGGCGCGCCGCATCAGGCGCCATGCCAATGGCGAAGCGCAGCAGACCATAGGCGCCCGCCTTGGCCATAACACCGGAGAGCAGTGCGGTCGCAGGGGTGGGCGCTTCGCCATAAGCATCCGGCAGCCAGGAATGCAGCGGCCAGATCGGCAGTTTGGTGCCGAAAGCCAGCACGAAAGCCAGGAAAATCAGGCTCTGTGCCATCATGGGGAAGCGCGTATGCAGCAGCACATCCATATCGGTGGAGCCAGTGACATACCACGCATACAGCAGCACCAACAGCATCAGCAGGGAGCTGCCGAAAGTCAGCAGAAAGAACTTCATGGCCGCGAAAGCACGACGTGGGCCGCCCCACAGACCGATCAACAGGGAACCAGGAACCAGCGTCGCCTCATAGGAGATGTAGAAAACCACGAAGTCCTGCGCAACGAACACGCCGATCATTGCGGCCTGCAACATCAGCACAGCCAGCATGTAATGAGAAACACGCTCGTGAATGACCCGCCATGCCGCCAGAATGGAAATCGGCGTCAGCAAGGTTGTCAGTAGAAGCAGCAAAAGGCTGAAACCGTCTACCCCGAGATGATAGGAAACGCCGAAGCCCGGCATCCAGTTTGCCCGTTCCTCGAACTGGAGCCCCGTTACCGAAGGATCAAACTCGATCCACAGCACCAGGGACAGCAGAAAAGTAATCAGGCTGACGCCCAGCGCGATACCCCGGGCTGTCGCAGCCTGCGAAATGCCCGTCCCCCGCAAGAACAGCAGAAGGAAGGAGCCAAAAACTGGCAGACCCACAAGGATAGACAGAATAGGAAGATGCAAGGCGATCACCAAAATTCACGGGCAGAGCGAACGGGACGGCGCATCGGGATGCTGGCTTGAGCAGTTTTTTGCTGCACCGCAGCATCCATGACAAGACCTGCCATCAATATTTTTAGCCACAGCATCGGCCAATGTCAGATGCTCCCTTCTGTAGCCGCGCCTCCCTCCTCCGCCAAGATGGCATTTAGTCCCTCTTTGAAAGACGGATAAAGCCAGTCGATGCCCAGTTCCACCTTGGTAGCAACACAGGAGACACGTCGGTTATCGTCCCAGAAGCTGCGGGCCATCGAAGACATGGTGGCGACTGCCTCCTTAAACAGGACAGACGGTGGCAGGGGTGCATGCAACAGCCGCGCTGCCTCTTCCACCACAGCGGCACTTTCAGCCGGGCAATCATCCACAAAATTCAATATCCTTACGCCAGCCCCTGCTCGTGAGGCCGCCACCAGCGTGGCACGGGCAATATCGTCCCGATGGATGCGCCCGAAAGCATGGCCTGGTTTAATGACGCGCCGCGCCCGACCGGCGCGAACATCATCCAGTGCAGAACGGCCCGGCCCGTAAATGCCAGCCAGCCGGATGATATCGATGGCATGATGATCGGCCAGCGCCTTCCATGCCTGCTCCGCCTCCAGTCGCCTCTGACTGCGAGCATGCGCCGGCCGAGGCGGGGTTGCTTCGTCCACCCATGCTCCGTCCCAGTCGCCATAGACGCCTGTGCTGGAATAATATCCAATCCATCGCAGTCGGGGGGCACCGCGAATAGCATCCCCCCATCGAACCAACACCGGATCCCCTCCTCCATCCGGTGCGGCCGTCACCAGCAGATGGGTCGCGGAAAACAGCCTCTCGGCGATAGCCGGATCATCAAAAGCCAGAACTTCTCCGCCTGGCAAAGCCGAGGAATCTGCCTGCCGTTTCGTCCCGATCACGGACCAGCCATCGGAAAGCGCCATACGCGCCGTTGCCGTGCCCGTGTAACCGAGGCCGAAAATCAGGAGTTTGCCTTGATCCATCGCTCACGCTCTTGTCAGGGTTTCAGACATGGACCGTCATGCGAAACGCAAACCCGCCATTTCCGCAAGCCACATTAGCAGGCTAGACTGTTACCCGTCATGAAATCCCCAGCGCCTCTACATGTTCTGCTGATGATCCTGCTGATTGCGGGCGCAGGCGGCGGTGTCTGGTGGCTCAGCCAGGATCAGTCGCCCTTTCCTGCGCCGAGCAATAATGAAAACGCCACCGACTCAGCTGAAGATCTCCCCGTCCCGCCAGTGCCGCCCCGGATCGCACAGGGCGCGGATTACGACCGTTGCCTCTCCATGCTCACCACCGATCCCTCCGGCGCTTATCAGATGGCGGAAAACTGGAAAACAGGGGGAGATGGTGCGGCCCATTGCGCTGCGCTGGCGGAAATCGCATTGGGCAATGCTGAAACGGGCGCCCGCATGCTGGAAACGCTGGGCACTACCAGCAAGGCACCCGCCATTGCGCGGGCCAGTATTTTCGGTCAGGCCGATCAGGCATGGATTATCGCGGGCAATACACAGAAAGCTCTGGAAGCCGCCAGCCATGCGCTGGCTCTGGCCCCCGATGATCCCGACCTGCTGATCGATCGAGCTGTTGCCTTCGCTACACTGGAGCACTTCAAGGAAGCCATCGCCGATCTTAATCACGCGCTGGACATCGATTCGCGCCGAACCGATGCACTGGTTTACCGCGCCGCTTCCCTCCGGCGGCTGGATAAGCCGGATCAGGCGGCAGACGATATCGCCAGGGCACTGGATCAGGATCCGGATAATGTCGATGCCCTGCTGGAACGCGGCATTTTGCGGCAGCGACAGGGAAATGAAGACGGCGCCAGGCAGGACTGGGAACGAATCATCTCATTGGCCCCCGATTCCGCTACCAGTGATCTCGCCGCACAGAACCTCGCTTTGCAGGAAGCTGGACCGGAGCAGAAATAACATTCTCTCCTGAATCGGCCCTGAAAGCTCTAGAAATCGAGATCGGCGTAATGGGTTGGCGGAATGATGCCGGGCACGCGGTCAGCGAGAATACTGCGGAAGCTAGGGCGACTTTTGATCCTCGCATACCAGTCACGGGCGGCGGGAAATTTCTCCCAGTCGATATCGCCGCCAAAATCCAGACAGGATACATGCGCCGCCGCCGCGAAATCGGCCAGACCGATGGCAGCACCCGCCAACCATTTCCGTGTATCCGCAAGATAACCGAGATACTCCATGTGATAGCGCAGGCTGGTGAATCCGGTCCTGATCGCCGTCGCATCAGGATTGCCGCGCCCTAACAGGCGTTTCAGATATTTTTCACCCACCAGATTTTTCGTCACCTCCTGATAAAATCGGCCATCGAACCAGGCCGCCAGACGCCGCGTCTCCACACGCTCGGCCAGACTGCGCCCAAGCAGGGAGATATCAGGATAGGCTTCCTCCAGATATTCACAGATGACCGATGAATCCGGGATGGGCAGACCATTCTGCTCCACCAGCACCGGCACCGTGGCCGCCGGGTTCATCTCAAGATACTCCGGGCGGCGTTCCCAGACTTTTTCGACTTTCAGTTCGAAAGGAAGCTTTCTCTCCGCCAGAACGACGCGGACTTTTCTGGAAAACGGACAAAGAGGAAGGTGATACAAAGTGCGCATGCGGAAACTTCTATCTCATCCTCCACCGGCTCGATAAGCCCCATGCGAAGGACAGGGGCACGAATTACTATCACCACCCGAAAAAAAGCAGGCGCCCCATTATGGAACGCCTGCTTTCAGCATAAGTCTTCAGTCTGTTACAGCACAACAGCGATCGGCTTGATCAGGCCCTGATTGCATCTACCCTGGCATCATCCTTGATGGGCATAGGCAGATATTTCACGTAGTCCTTGGGCACAACCATCCAGAAATCACCGACATTCTCGTCCCAGTCATGCAGCAAGGTGGCGGCATAGCGGCTGCCGGTTTCCTCTACATGCTCACGCACCAGTTCCTTGAGGAGATTGGCCCAGTCAGGCGAGAAGTCACGATGCCAGGCGATGGTATCGGGATTGGCCCGCGCCGCAAAGTTTTCGTGCGGATCATAGATGAAGGCCACGCCACCGGTGAAACCGGCACCGAAATTATCCCCGACCGATCCCAGAATAACGACAGTCCCGCCCGTCATATATTCACAGCCATTGGAGCCACAACCCTCGACGACCGTGCTGGCGCCGGAGTTACGCACCGCGAAGCGCTCACCGGCCCGACCCGCGGCAAAAAGCCTGCCGCTGGTGGCACCATACAGGCAGGTATTGCCGATAATAGTGTTTTCCTCGGTCCGCAATGGAGAGGACGGGGAGGTCCGGATCACGATGGTCGCGCCGGACAGGCCCTTACCGACATAGTCATTGGCATCGCCGAATACTTCCAGCTTCAGCCCCTGCACCGCAAAAGCCCCTAGTGACTGACCGGCATTGCCACGCAGACGCACGGTGACATGATTCGGCTGGAGGCCGGTCATGCCGAATTTGCGCACGATTTTCGAGGACATCTTCGTGCCGACCGCACGATGCGTATTCCGCACCCCGTATTGCAGCTGCATTTTCTCGCCACGCTCAAACAGCGGTGCGGCGTCGGCAATCATGCGGGCATCAAGGGTTTCGGGAACTTCGTTCCTGCCCTCGATGGTGCAGTAGCGGGCATGCGATCCCGGATCGGCCTGCACCAGCAGCGGATTGAGATCGAGGTCATCGAGGAATTCAGAGCCACGGCTGACCTGGTGCAGTAGATCGGTCCGGCCCACCACCTCCGCCAGCGTCCGTACGCCCAGAGAGGCCAGAATTTCCCGCACCTCCTCCGCGATGAAGGAGAACAGATTGATCACCTTCTCCGGCGAGCCATCATATTTCTCGCGCAGTGCCTCATCCTGTGTGCACACGCCCACCGGGCAGGTATTGGAATGGCACTGACGCACCATGATGCAGCCCATCGCCACCAGCGATGCCGTGCCGATGCCGAACTCCTCGGCACCCAGCATCGCGGCAATGACCACGTCGCGACCGGTCTTGATGCCGCCATCGGTGCGCAGCTTCACGCGGTGACGCAGACGGTTGAGCATCAGCACCTGATGCGTCTCTGACAGCCCCATTTCCCACGGCAGGCCCGCATATTTCACCGAGGTCTGCGGGCTGGCGCCGGTGCCGCCCACATGGCCGCTGACCAGAATCGCATCCGCCTTGGCCTTGGCAACACCGGCGGCGATGGTACCGATGCCGGAGCGCGCAACCAGCTTCACGCAGACCGTCGCATCAGGATTAATCTGCTTCAGATCGTAGATCAGCTGCGCCAGATCCTCGATCGAGTAGATATCATGATGCGGCGGCGGACTGATCAGCATCACGCCAGGGGTGGAGTGACGCAGCTTCGCAATCAGGCCTGTGACCTTGAAGCCGGGCAACTGACCACCTTCACCGGGCTTTGCACCCTGCGCGACCTTGATCTCGATTTCGCGGCAGTTGTTCAGATATTCCGCCGTCACACCGAAACGGCCGGAGGCAATCTGCTTGATGGCAGAGGAAGCATTGTCGCCATTCGGACGTGGCTTTGCACGGGCTGGGTCTTCACCGCCCTCCCCGCTATCGCTGCGCGCACCGATCCGGTTCATGGCAATCGACAGGGTCTCATGCGCTTCCGGGCTGAGTGCGCCGAGTGAAATGCCCGGTGCCACCAGACGCTTGCGGATCTCGGTGATGCTTTCGACATCATCGGTGGAGATAGGCGTGCGCCCTTCCATCCGGAAATCCAGCAGATCACGCAGCGCGACCGGCGGCAGGCGACGCACCATGTCGGTATAACGCCGATAGGTGGTGTAGCTGCCGGTTGCCACGGCTTCCTGCAGGGTATGGATCAGCGGTCCGTCGAAAGCATGGACCTCGCCACGACGACGCAGCTTGTAAAAGCCGCCCACGGGCAGCGTCACCGCATCGCTGGACCAAGCCATCCGGTGCAGTTCCAGCGCCTTGTGTGCGATACCGCCCAGACCGATGCCGGAAATGCGGGACTGCATGCCGGGGAAGAACTCACCCACCAGAGAACGGGAAAGACCGATCGCCTCGAAATTATAGCCGCCACGATAGGAGCTGAGCACGGAGATACCCATCTTGGACATCACCTTCAGCAGGCCCTTGTCGATCGCCTTGCGATAGCGGGTCACGCAATCCTTCAGCGACAGATCACCGAACAGGCCACGACGATGCCGGTCGGCAATGCTCTCCTGCGCCAGATAGGCATTCACCGTGGTAGCACCCACGCCGATCAGCACCGCGAAATAATGCACATCAAGGCATTCAGCGCTGCGCACGTTCAGGCTGGTGAAAGTGCGCAGAGACTGCCCTACCAGATGCGTATGTACCCCGCCCGTGGCCAGAATCATCGGGATCGGCACGCGCGTGGCAGACGTATTCTCGTCGGTCAGGATGACATGCGTGCATCCGGCCCGCACACCTTCCTCGGCCTCCCGCTTCACCCGGGAAATAGCGGCGCGCAGACCGGCCTCGCCTTCCTCGACCGCGAAGGTGCAGTCCACCACACAGGCTGATGCACCCATGTAATCGCGCATCGCGTTGTATTCAGCATTGGACAGGACCGGGCTGGCCAGTTGCAGCAAATCGCACTGGGACTGATCCTCATCGAGGATATTGCCCAGATTACCCAACCGCGTTTTCAGCGACATCACCTGAGTTTCACGCAGGCTGTCGATCGGCGGATTGGTGACCTGCGCGAAAGTCTGGCGGAAATAATGGTGCAGACCACGATATTTCTCACTCAACACAGCGATAGGCGTGTCATCGCCCATGCTGCCCGTCGCCTCGATCGCATCCTCCACCATCGGGTGCAGGATGACTTCCAGCTCCTCCATCGTCACACCGACGCCGAGCTGACGGCGGCGCAGTTCCTCGCCCTGGAACAGGCTTGGCTCACCCGCATCGGCGCGGACGATGTGATCGAGCTGGGTAATGCCCTTGATCCATTCGCCGAAAGGACGCCGCGCCGCCAGTGCATCGCGCAGACGGGTGGAGGAATAGAATTCCCCGTTATCCAGATCGACACCGATGGTCTCACCGGGACCGACATGGCCTTTTTCGAGGATCTGACTCTCGTCGAGCTTCACCATACCGGCTTCGCTACCGATGATCAGGCGCTGATCGGTGGTGATGGTGTAACGCAGCGGGCGCAGGCCGTTACGGTCCAGACCGGCGATCATCCAGCGCCCATCAGTGCCGCACACCGCGGCGGGGCCGTCCCATGGCTCCATGACGGCATTGGCATACTGATAAAGGTCACGATGCTCCTTCGGCATGTTCTCGTTCTGAACAGCCGGAATCAGCAGCGCCTTCGTCATCGGGGCATCGCGGCCGCCACGCACCAACAGTTCAAACACCGCATCCAGCGAAGCGGTATCAGAGCCACCATGCTGCACGATCGGCTTCAGATCCTCGAAATATCCGTCCAGCGCCGGATGGGCGAGGCGCGTTTCATGGCTGCGCATCCAGTTGACGTTGCCGATCACCGTGTTGATCTCGCCATTATGCGCGATCATGCGGAAGGGCTGCGCCAGCTTCCATGTCGGGAAGGTATTGGTGCTGTAACGCTGGTGATAGATCGCAAAGCGGCTGACGAAACGTCCATCCAACAGATCGGGATAGAAATCCGTCAGGTTCTCCGCCAGGAACATACCCTTGTAGATGATCGAGCGCGTGGAGAGCGAGCACAGATACAGCTCGGAAATGCCATCGGCAGCCGCCTGTTTTTCGATACGGCGACGGATTACATACAGATCGCGCTCGAACTCCTGCTCCGACACGCCACGGGCGTTCCAGATCATGATCTGCTCGATTTCCGGCCGGGTCTGGTTGGCCTTTTCACCGATGCAGGCATAGTTGATCGGCACCTGACGCCAGCCATACAGGCCATAGCCGAAAGCAAGAATTTCGGTCTCCACGATCTGACGGCAGCGTTCTTGCGCATTCAGATCGGATTTCGGCAGGAACACCTGACCAACCGCAATCTTGCCCGGATGCGGATCATGCCCGCCGCGGCGCACCGCCTCGGCAAAGAAGTCCTGCGGAATTTCAATATGGATACCGGCACCGTCACCGGTCTTGCCATCGGCATCCACCGCGCCGCGATGCCACACGGCCCGCAACGCCTCGATCCCTGCTTCCACGACATCACGGCGGCGCTTGCCGTCCAGCGCGGCCACCATGCCGACGCCGCAGGCATCATGCTCCTGAGCTGAAGAATAAGTGTCGCGCAGAGCGGCGACATTCGCATCCCACTCTGAGACAAAGTTTGTGGAAACGACGTTCATGGGCCGGGTTTCCTTTGCGTTCTCGCTGTTCATACGCCGTCTCATTCCGCCGCCGCCGGGACGCCCTGCGGCTCGCTCTCATGCTCTTTCAGGGTGGCAGGCGCCTTGCCCTGCAGGAAACGGTGCATCTCCGCCGCTGCATCACGGCCATCGCGCACCGCCCAGACGACAAGACTCGCGCCACGCACAATATCACCGGCCGCAAATACACCTGGCAAAGTAGTCATGAAGGTTTTGGGATCCACCTTCAGCGTGCCCCAGCGAGTTACCCCCAGCTCCGGCGTGCCGAACATCCCCGGCATATCTTCCGGATCGAAGCCGAGTGCCTTGATCACCAGATCGGCCGGGATGGTGTAATGGCTGCCCTCCAGTGGTTCCACTGACTGGCGACCGGACGCATCCGGCAGACCGAGATGCATCCGCACGGCCCGGACACCATTGACCTGATCCTCACCAAGGAATGCTTCCGGCGCGGAGAGCCATACGAATTCGACGCCCTCCTCCTCTGCATTTTTCACTTCCCGCATCGAGCCCGGCATGTTGGCTTTATCGCGGCGGTACAGACACTTTACCGATTTCGCACCCTGCCGGATGGAGGTGCGGACGCAATCCATCGCCGTATCACCGCCGCCGATGACAACGACATCCTTGCCAGCCGCATTCAGAACACCGTTGTCGAAATCCTCCACCTTGTCCCCAAGGCCAACGCGGTTGGAAGCGGTGAGGAAGGTCAGAGCGGGCACGATCCCCGGCAGGCCGGAGCCGGGGCCACCCAGTTCGCGGGACTTATACACACCTGTCGCCACCAGAACCGCATCATGCTTTTCCCGCAACAAGGCCATGGAAACCGCATCGGGACCGTTGCCGATCTCCACGCCGCAATGGAACACGACACCAGCGTCTTCCAGCAGCTTCCAGCGACGCAGCACGATGTCTTTTTCCAGCTTGAAGCCGGGGATCCCGTAGATCAGCAGACCGCCAACACGATCATAGCGATCATAGACATGCACCTGATAACCGAGCCGGCGCAGTTGCTCCGCCGCGGCCAGACCAGCCGGGCCAGCACCGATGATCGCCACAGACTGTTCAAGTTCATGAGGCGGACGTGGGGGCTTCACCCACCCTTTTTCCCACGCCGTGTCCGTGATGTAGCGTTCAACCGAGCCGATGGTGACCGAGTTGAAGTTCTTCTCAATCACGCAATTGCCTTCACACAGGCGATCCTGCGGGCAGATACGACCGCAAATCTCAGGGAAGTTGTTGGTGGCGCTGCTGACTTCGTATGCTTCCTCCAGCCGGCCTTCAGCGGTGAGTTTCAACCAGTCGGGGATGTTGTTGGAAAGCGGGCAATGGATTGAGCAGAACGGAACCCCGCACTGGCTGCACCGCGATGCCTGCTCTGCCGCCTGTTCAGGCTGGAAATCGGCATAGATCTCGTCGAAATCCTCCACGCGCTGCTCTGCCGCGCGTTTGTCGGGATAGGCCTGCGCACGACGGACGAACTGGAGCATGCGTTCAGCCATAAGCAATCTCCTCAAGGGGCGGCAGGCCAACCATGGGCATGGAAACGGCACAGCCTTTGCATGGGCGGTGTGGAGTCTGACGCGCAAGCGCGGCTATCCCGGCCGAAGGGGGTATTCGACCCGGGAAAGCTGCTTATAAACAAGGCTGCACCATTTGACGAGCCTATTTTTCAGTCATAGGTCAATAGGTATGACCAAATAATTTGTGATGCCTGATCTTAATCCAAAAAACCCCGGTTATGTTACTAAAAAAGGTCCATTTCGGACCTATTTAGAATGGGTGGTCTTTCTTACTCGTCGCGCTACCAGCCCGCCTACCCGATAGCGGGAGAGATAGTGGGGCACCACAAGATCAATCGGGGTTGGCACAATCCCCAACGTTTCCAGCGTCAGGGCCTGCGGCGATACGACACTGCCGGACCCGAGCATGGCAAGTTGATCAGTGGTCAGCGGACGGCCCGGCATTTTCTCCGCGATCATCGCCAATGCCATCGCCATCTTGTCGGGAATATCGATCAACGGCTTTTTCCGACCAATCATGGTCAGGATACGGTGTTGAATATCACGCATCGTCAGGACCTCTGGCCCGCCCAGTTCGATGACATTTCCAGCCGCCTGCATGGAAGCCGCCAGAATTGCACGGGCTACATCCTCCACATAGACGGGCTGCATCAGACTGTCGCCATAGATTACCGGCACAGCCGGCAAGCTCACCGCCATAGCGGCAAAGCGGTTGAAAAAATGATCCTCGGCCCCGAAAACAACGGACGGGCGCAGAATGGCGGCCTGTGGCACCGCAGAGCGCACAGCCTGTTCACCCTCTGCCTTGCTGCGTCCGTAGGCGGAGGGGCTGGCGGGATCAGCCCCCAGAGCCGATATATGCACAAAGGACAAAACGCCCGCACGGGCGGACAATGATGCAATCAGCCCGGCCGCCTGTACATGGACGCGCTGAAAATCTCCTTTCCGCGCTTCCGCCAGCAGTCCTACCAGATTGACTACCAGTGATGCCCCCTGCACTGCCCGGGCAATGCCGGCCTCTGCATCCGGGCTCCCCAGCGACACACCCAACGGCACGATCTGCCCGACACTCCCTGCGCTCTTCAGCTTCATAACCTGTTCAGGATCACGCACCGGAACCCGTATCTGATACCCCTCCCGCGCCAGCAGCCTGATTAACGACCGCCCCAGAAAGCCGGAACCTCCGAAAACCGTGGCGATCCGGCCGGCGATAGTGTCTTGCGTGAGCGGCGCCGATTCCGTGGTGGTCATGACTGAATTCTCCCTGATGAGCTTACGCCTCCCATCCCGTAACACGCACCGGAACCACGACAGAGACGACCTGGCCGTCTGGCGGAGCAGGGTTCGTGATTTTTCAGCGTTCCGCAACGCGCCTAACGCTTCAGGACGAGGGTTTTTCCATGACTGACAGATATCACGAGATGAGGTCTGTCACGTTTTTTTAAAAAACCTGTTCGGCAGTCATTGACGCCCTATGCTGCGGACGCTAAATGCCGCTCCACACAACGCCCCGATGCCCAGGTGGCGGAATTGGTAGACGCGCAGGTTTCAGGTACCTGTGGCCGCAAGGTCGTGGAAGTTCGAGTCTTCTCCTGGGCACCATCTTCCCTCGGTTATGAGGGAGACAGTCGTGATCCAATGACTGGCGTTGTCTCCATACACTGACATGACAGTTTGCCCGATGCAACGTTTTCCGTTGTCATCTCTTCATTTCGCTTATTCTTATCCGTCTGGCAGGATAACCCAAATGCAGCATGCTGCATTTCATCCCCCGTCTTTCATTCTTCGTAAGTCTCAGCCCGGTGATCACACAGTTCATGGCCGATAAAACCATTCATCTCCATCGGCACGACCTTCCCCCTTCATTGGATATCGGCCCCATTATCGCCATTGATACTGAAACGATGGGACTGAATCATCACCGGGACCGGCTATGCCTGATCCAGATTTCCGCCGGGGATGGTCATGCACACCTTGTGCAGATTGTGCCGGAGCGACTGGGCGGCAAAGGTGCCGACTGCCCCAATCTCAAACGGTTGCTCAGCAACCCCGCCTGCGTAAAGCTGATGCATTACGCACGGTTCGATGTCGGCATTTTGCAGAACGCATTGGGCATCACGATGTCCAACGTCAAATGTACCAAGATCGCCGCCAAGCTGGTTCGTACCTTTACGGATCGCCATGGACTGAAAGAGCTGTGCCGCGATCTTCTGGGGGTAGAGATCAGCAAACAGCAGCAGAGTTCCGATTGGGGCGCACCAGAACTGACGCCAGAGCAGATGGCCTATGCCGCCTCCGATGTGCTGTATCTGCATGCACTATGGAACCGGCTGGAAGGATTGCTGATCCGGGAGGATAGGCTTGCTCTGGCTGAAGCATGTTTTGCCTTTCTGCCTGCCAGAGCACGACTGGACTATCTGGGTTATGATGAGCCGGATATTTTTTCGCACTGAATGAAACAGGAAAAGATAACAGGATAATAGCAGAGGCGAGGCCACCGTATTTCTGACAAACTGTTATCCGATTTTCATGAAATGTCTGAATGCCTTATTGCGGATCGTAGCCCGGCGCCCTCTGGATCAAAGCAACTGCGGCATGGCCGTTGGTCAGTCTCTGTGGATCCCCAGCCTCGTGACGATATGTCACATAATCTGTTTCGCCAGTCTCTGGACTTTTACTTATGTTTGCCACCATTCGGGTTTCCGAGCATAAGATGACCAATCGGTCATTCCACTGCTGCCGTGCTGGTGCCATGCCACCGTGGCGTGAACATGATTCTGGATATGAGGATCGCCTTGTCATGACTGCGCAAACGGTCACCATGACCGTCGAGTCTGCTTCAAAACCTGCTTTTTCCGACACAGATAAAGCCAGGCTTGCCGTGGCCCGCGACGTACTGCTGACAGAGGCAGACGCGCTGAAGGTTCTGGCAGACGCACTGGACGAGCAATTTATGCACGCAGTGGAGATGATCGCTGCCAGCACGGGACGGGTCGTGGTCAGCGGAATCGGCAAGTCCGGGCATGTAGGGCGAAAAATTGCCGCCACCCTGTCCTCCACCGGCACCCCTGCCCTGTTCGTGCATCCGGCCGAGGCCTCCCATGGGGATCTCGGCATGATTGTGAATGGTGATATCGTACTGGCCCTGTCGAATTCCGGCGAGACATCGGAACTGGCCGATCTGGTGGCCCATACACGCCGTTTCGGCCTTCCCCTGATCGGCGTGACCGGTCGCTCCGGCAGTGCCCTGGCGCGAGCCGCCGATATTGTGTTGCTGCTTCCCCCGGTGGCAGAGGCATGCCCGATGGGCCTTGCCCCCACCACTTCCACCACCTTGCAAATGGCGCTCGGGGATGCGCTGGCCGTGGCGTTGCTCAAGCGACGTGGCTTCACCGCCCGGGATTTCGGCGCCTTTCATCCCGGTGGCCGTCTGGGGGCGCAATTACGAACCGTAGGCGATATCATGCGCAGCGGGGATGACATGCCACTCGTCCTCCCCGACATGCGGATGGATGAAGCGGTTCTGCTGATCAGCAGTAAAAGCCTGGGGTGCGTTGGAGTGGTGGATAAAGAAGGCAGGCTGATCGGCATTGTCACCGACGGCGATCTGCGACGGCATATGGCCCCTGATCTTTGGCAACGGCCGGTGGCAGACATCATGACCCGCGATCCGCGCACCATTGCCCCCTCCGTTCTGGCCGCCGAAGCCCTGCACACCATGACCGGCCCGGCCAGAAAAGACCTCCCAAACAGCGGCCAGACGGCACGGCCAATCAATACTTTATTCGTCGTCGACGAAACACATACCCCGATCGGGGTCGTTCATATTCATGACCTGTTACGCGCAGGAGTGGCTTAATGAATACCAGCCAACCCCTTACTATGCAGGACAAACCTCGCCTCACCCAGACCGCTCCGCTCAAAAGGGCCAAGGTGCCTTCCCCCCGAAGGATTGCGCAACGCCACCGCATGGTCATGGCTGTCAAATATCTTCTCCCAGCAACGGCCGCTCTGCTGTTGACGATGCTGGCAATCTGGCCGGAAATCGACCGGGAAGTTGATGCCGCCCGTGTCACCTATCGACGCCTTACGGCCACCGCTTCCAGCGGAACGCGGCTCACCGGCGCCACCTATCGCGGCGTGGATGAGCAGAACCGTCCCTATACCGTGACCGCGCATGCGGCCGAACAGGTTGATCAGGAACGGATCAATCTGGCCCAGCCAAAAGCAGACGCCACATTGCAGAACGGCAACTGGTTGATGGTGCAGTCAAAAAAAGGCACTTATCTGCAACATCTGGGTATGCTGGACATGACCGGTGACGTAACGTTGTACCGGGATGACGGGACAGTCATGACATCCCAGACGGCCTCCCTCAACATGCATCATGGCGCCGTTTCCTCCAGCGACAAGGTCAGCGTCGAAGGTCCGTTTGGCACACTTGATGCCAGCCATGGCTTCACCTTACTGGATCGGGGCAATACCATGCAGTTTCATGGCCCTTCCCGAATGGTCCTTAATGCGGCCAGACCAACCGGCACCACGCAGGCGAAAACAGCCCCATGACCATTCGTGCGGTTCTTCTGACCACCGCGCTGGCAATCGGCCTGCCCGGCATCGCCTTGGCCCAGAGTCTTGACCTGTCTCATGGCGGGCCGGTGCAGGTCACGGCGCAAGATGGAATCGACTGGAGGCAGCAGGAAAAGGAAGTGGTGGCCCGCGGCAATGCCGTGGCAATCCGTGACAATGTGACGGTCCGCGCCGATACGCTGATCGCCCATTACAGAAAAAAAGAAACCCCCGATCAGAAGCCTGCTAGCCCCACGCCCGCCAAAACCTCTGCCAATCCGGCCGATGAGAGCGGTGCCAACGAGATTTATCGGCTTGAAGCGGTCGGCAACGTTCACATCTACACCGACACTGATCAGGCCTGGGGCGATCGTGCGATCTACGACATGGACCAGGCCATTCTGCTGTTGACCGGGAAGAAGCTTAAACTCACGACGCCACAGGATGTGCTGACTGCCCGCGATAGTCTGGAATATTGGGCGCAAAAGCGCATGTCCGTTGCGCGCGGCGACGCCGTGCTGACAACCAACGATGGTAAACGCATCAAGGCTGATACCTTGGTAGGCTACAGCACAGAGCAATCCTCGGATGCGAAAACCGCCCCACAGCCTAAACCTACTGCCCAGGATGCGAAAAAAAGCACTGATCCCGCTTCTGCGGCTGGCAAGCTCCAGCGCGCTGAGGCCTACGGCAATGTCGAGATCCGCACCCCTACGGAGACAGCTTATGGCGATCGCGGCGTCTATGTGCCGGATACCGGCATTGCCCGTCTGATCGGCCATGTGCGCATCACTCGCGGCCAGAATCAGGTCAATGGAGCTGCTGCGGATGTGAATTTGAAGACGGGCATTTCAACCCTGCTCTCTGCCCGGGACAGTCGCGTGCAAGGCATGATCGTCCCCAGTGAAACGGGCAGTGAAAAGCCCGCATCCTCAGCAGCGCCCAAAAAAGACAAGACGCGATGAGCATGAACGAGCAACCTTCCACCTCCAGCCTTGCCGCAGAACCCACTTCCGCCTCCGGACACGATCACGGGGCGCAGGGGAGCGGATACAAAGCAAGGGTCGATCCAGCTAAAATCACGCATGGGCTTGCGGCCATCGGTGTTGGCAAGACCTACAAGAAACGCCCTGTCGTGCGGAACGTCTCGGTCTTCGTCCAGCGCGGCGAGGCTGTGGGGCTGCTGGGGCCGAATGGGGCTGGCAAAACCACCACCTTCTATATGATCGTCGGCCTCGTGCGACCTGATACCGGCTCGATCCAGCTTGATGGCAGCGATATTACCGGCCTGCCCATGTATCGGCGTGCCTGTCTGGGCATCGGCTATCTCCCGCAGGAAGCCAGCATCTTTCGTGGGCTGAATGTCGAGCAGAACATCATGGCCGCTCTGGAGGTTGTCGAAAGCAACCGCACGACCCGCGAGCATATGCTCGCGGAGCTGTTGTCCGAGTTTGGCATCGGCCATCTGCGGCGTACCCCCGCCCTGGCCCTGTCAGGCGGAGAACGACGCCGACTGGAAATTGCCCGTGCCCTGGCGACCCAACCTGGCTATATCCTGCTGGATGAGCCGCTTGCAGGCATTGATCCCATCGCGGTGGGCGAAATCCGTGACCTGGTCGGTCATCTGAAGCAACGCGGCATTGGCGTGTTGATCACGGACCACAATGTGCGTGAAACTTTGGAAGTCATTGATCGCGCCTATATCCTGCATGGGGGACAGTTGCTGATGGAAGGCGCACCCTATGAGGTGGTGCAGCATGAAGGCGTCCGCCGCGTCTATCTGGGTGAAAGTTTCTCTCTCTGATCTGATCGCGTATCCGCTTCGGAAGAGAGCCTCTTCGGCAGGGTGACATTTTCGCCGCGTCGAATGCAAATCTCAGGCCATCTTCTTGGCAGCCCGGACAATCTTGCGATATTTTGATATCGTTCTGTTCGGGAAAAGGCATTCGCCGCATGGCGCTTGGCTCAGCTTACGGTACGGGCATCGGCCCTCGGCTTGATCTTCGCCAGTCCCAGTCTCTGGTGATGACGCCACAGCTGCGTCAAGCTATCAAGCTGCTCCAGTTCAATAATATGGAAGTAGCCGCTTTTATCGAGGAAGAACTGGAGCGCAATCCCTTGCTGGAGCGCGATGAAAGCACGGAACTGATACAGGAACGACCAGCCCTCGATCAGACTGGACCGGAACCGGATTTTCTCGATAGCGCCGAAGCCGCCAGTTCAGACCAGTTGATACCCGATGGCGGGGTCCTGGATATCGATCCCGGCTCCCTCTACGACGATCCAGGAGAAACCACGTCTTTTCTCTCCGGCCAATCAACCAGCAACCGCACGAATTCTTTCGATAACAGCCCGTTCGACGTCATCAGCCAGCGGCTTGAATACCGGCCCAGCCTGAGGGAGCAACTGGCCGAACAACTGCGTCTGTGTTTTGCAAGCCCACAGGACCGTCTGATCGGTGCACATCTGATAGCCCAGCTTGATGCGGCGGGCCGACTGAGCATGCCTCCCGCCGCGATTGCCAGGGCCCTGAACTGCCCACTGCCTCATCTGGAAAGCATTCGCACGGCGATGCGCTATTTCGATCCGCCGGGACTGTTCTGTCTGGATCTGAAAGAGTGTCTGACAACACAGTTACAGGCCTTCAACCGCTATGACCCTGCCATGGCCATTCTGCTGGAGCATCTCGATCTACTGGCCCAGCGGAATCACAGGCGATTGATGAGCCTGTGCAGGGTAGATGCGGAAGATCTGGCAGGCATGATCGACGATATTAAACGCTGTAACCCCAAACCGGGTGCCGGTTTCGACTCCGACCTGCCACAGACCATCATCCCGGACGTGCTGATGTCCCGCCGCCCCGCCACTGCCCGCGATGAGGATGACGATCCGCTCTCCTCCCCGCTGTTGCTTGATGTCGCGATTGCCGGCGACTGGCTGATTGAGCTGAATCCAGAAACCATGCCCCGCGTGCTGGTGAATATGGGCGGCCTTACCAGATTCGCACGCCGGTCTATGAGCCGGGATGATCGCTCCTTTATCAAGGATAAATTAAATACGGCTCACTGGCTGGTGAAATCTCTGCAACAAAGGTCGCAGACCATTCTGCGCGTATCGGCGGAGATCGTCCGACAGCAGCAGGCTTTTTTCCGCCATGGCGTCAGTCATCTCAAACCCCTGATCCTACGCGATATTGCAGAGGCGGTGGACATGCATGAAAGCACCGTGAGCCGTGTCACCGCGAATAAATACATCGCCACCCCTCGCGGAACGCTGGAATTGAAATATTTCTTCACCACCGCCATCAGCGGCGCAGACGGGGAGAATTTCAGTGCGGAAGCCATTCGCCACCGGATCAGAACGCTGATCGATCAGGAGCCGGCCAGCGATGTTCTCTCCGATGACGCCCTGGTCACACATTTGAAACAGGAGGGTATAGACATCGCCCGCAGAACAGTGGCCAAATACCGGGAAGCGTTGCGCATCCCCAGTTCGGTGCAGCGCAAAAGGGAGAAAGCGATACTGGCCTGATTGGGTTGATTGCTATTTCTTGAGGCGGAACACATCCGACCACGGTTTCGCCAGCCCATTGGCCAGAACTCGCCAATTCCAGAGACGGAACTGGAGACACTGGCTGATCGAGGTTAGAAACATGCATATTACGGTTTCCGGCAAGCAGATCGATCTTTCCGACGCCCTGCAGGAGCGCGTTGCCAGTCAGCTCGATACCATCAGCCGAAAATACTTCGATCAGGCACTGGAGGCTCAGGTCACCTTCAGCCGCCTGCGCAGTTTTTTCATCTGTGATATCAATCTGCATGCAGGACGAGGCTTGGTCCTGCGTGGCGAAGGCGAAGCCGCTGACGCAAATGGTGCTTTCGATGATGCCGCCGAACATATTGCCAAACGCCTGCGCCGTTATCGCCGCCGTATGAACGCACATGCGCGGGATATGACTCATCGCAAAAAACCCGAGCTGGCGCGTGAATACATTCTGCGCGAGGAAGACGAGAGCGCTGTTCCAGACGCTCTGGCCAAGCATGATGACGCTCTTTCAGAAACCTACGCCACAGTGGTTGCCGAGGCCCCCACCGACATCAACATCCTTTCGGTACGGGATGCCGTGATGCATATGGACCTTGCGGATCAGCCGGTTATGATGTTCCGTAACAGCGCCACTGGTACTCTCAACGTTGTCTACCGACGTACGGATGGGCATGTCGGCTGGATTGATACGCAATCGGGCAACCCCGGCTGAATATATTCTTTCCTACACTCATGAAGATGCCCCGCGTCAGACGCGGGGCTTTTTTCATCAACACGCCAGATCAAATCACGGCACCATGTGCATGCAAAAGGGCGCCCTGGCAGGAGCGCCCTTTTTTTAAATCGGATTGAAAATCAATCCGATGGAGTATGGTCAATGAATGTAAGCCGGCACCATATCGTGATCCTGAATGGCTTCAACAGCCGCAGCGCATTCATCTGCCAATGCCATTGCGGTTCCATCCGCCGCATGGATCGCAAAGAGAGAATTTCCATCGACAATGACAGGCTTGATATAGGCAACCTGGGAAACGCCGAGCATGGCGAATTCCTTGGGTGAAATACGGCGAATATCGAACATGCCAGTGGCGTCCGACATCATGGAATCTGCCGGAATATCACGGCTGGGACGAAAGCTAGGATGAGCCATTTGAATGCTCCTGAATATTCTGCCAACACAGCAGCCTGATCAGTCAATCCGATTTAAAGACATTTTGCACGGAATCATTTTTTCAACCAACTGTACAGTAAATAAAATAGTTGGTTTTCAAGATAATTCCGGATCCCCTTTATTGTCCGTTCGAAATACGCTCGACAATGGGGGCAACGGGTGTGCTGGGACTACGGATAGGAATGGTGCGGATTTTTGTCTCCGGCTGAGGCCTCGCAATGTCAATATGCAGCAACCCGTTATCCATCCACGCACCTTTAATTTCAATTCCCTCGGCGAGCACGAAGGCACGCTGGAACTGTCTGGCAGCGATGCCGCGATGCAGGAAAACCCGGCCCTGACTATCATCGGCCTGACGCCCGCGAATGACGAGCTGGTTATCCTCCTGTGTGATCTGCAACTCGTCCATGCTGAAGCCGGCCACGGCAAGGGTGATACGGAGCTCTGACTGGCTGAACTGCTCGATATTATAGGGAGGATAGCCGTCTGACGTGTTTTTGGACGCACGTTCCAGCATTTGTTCCAGATGATCGAACCCCAGAAACATGGGGGAAGTAAACAGTCGGGTTGACACAATGGCCTCCTCTGAAGTGAGCGAAGCATTAAAAGCAGCCCATTACGGCACTGCCCGCCGATAGTATGTCGGCAGGACGAGGCTCTCTTGCAAGAGGTAACTTTTTTCCAAGGCTTACCAGCAGGACCAAGCTTGCCGAGAGGGGTATGGCATCGCTACATCATCTTCATGTCAGAGACCCGCACGGCAGAGCTGCTGCCCATCCTTATTGCTCCGCACAAGACGCTGAAAACACGCGCCCGCCTCGTCACGGCCGGAGACGCCTCTCTCATACGTGATCTGGTGCCACGCATGTTCGCGACGATGTACAAAGCTCCCGGCATCGGCCTTGCCGCACCGCAGATTGATAGTCTGTTACGGCTGGCAGTGGTGGATGTGTCCCCGGATGATCAGAAAGCGCCGCTGGTGCTGATCAATCCGGAAATCATTGCCCGCAGCGAGGAAATGGCCACCCGTGAAGAAGGATGCCTGTCGCTGCCCAACCAGTATGCGGATGTCACCCGCCCGGCGCGAATCAAGCTGCGCTATGAGGATCTGGATGGCAGCAGACGAGAAATGGAGGCTGACGACCTCCTCGCCACCTGCATCCAGCATGAGATCGACCATCTGGACGGCATCCTGTTCGTAGATCATCTCTCCACTCTGAAACGCAACATGTTGATGCGCCGCCTTGCCAAGGAGCAGCGCCAGAACAGCGGGGGCTGAGTCAGCGCCATGGCGGAACGCCTGACCCTCGCATTCATGGGCAGTCCGGATTTCTCGGTCCCCGCATTGCATGCCCTGCATCAAGCCGGACACCATATTGCCGCCGTCTATACTCAGCCCCCACGTCCGGCAGGGCGGGGCCACCGTTTGACCCTCTGCCCGGTGCATCGCGCAGCGGAGGCGCTCGGGCTGGAAGTCCGCCACCCGTCACGGCTGAAGAACGAAGCTGATGAGCATGAGGCTTTCCGGGCGCTGAACCTTGATGCTGCGGTGGTGGCGGCCTACGGGTTGATCCTGCCACAGGCGATGCTGGATACGCCGCAGCGGGGCTGCCTGAACATTCATGCCAGCCTGCTGCCGCGCTGGCGTGGCGCCTCCCCGATACAGAGCGCTATTCTCGCGGGCGACACCGAAAGCGGCGTTACCATCATGCGCATGGAAGAAGGCCTCGACACCGGTCCGATGCTGCTGAAGCGCGCAGTATCGATCACCGAAACCACAACCACCCCAGAACTGCATGATGCCCTTGCAACAGCGGGAGCCGAAGCGATCCTGCATGTGCTGGAGACCCAGCCGAACGGAGAAAGTCAGGATGATGCTCTTGCCTGCTATGCCCCCAAGCTGAGCCGCGCTGATGGCTTGCTGGACTGGTCCCAGCCTGCCGCCGTGCTGGCCAGGCGCGTGCGGGCGCTCAATCCATGGCCGGGAACATTCAGTGGTGGTCTCAAGATTCTCGCAGCTCATGCAATAGCAAATGTCTCCGGCTTACCCGGCACCGTGATCAGCAACGGAGATCACACCCTGCTGATCGCCTGTGGGGATGGTGCGCTTTGCCTCGACAAGGTGCAGAAACCGGGCCGCCCGGCACTGGATGCCGCCGCGTTCCTGCGGGGCCACAAACTGCCGACGGGCACCAGGCTGGATGAGCATGGGTTTTCCTGACCCCCAACCCGGCTGGACCCGCTACGCGCTGCGGATCGAGTATGACGGCACACCCTTTATCGGCTGGCAGCGACAGGGCACGGATGACAGCGCAATGGCTCAAGGACGGGCTGTTTCCGTGCAATGGGTGCTGGAACAGGCCGCTGCCCGACTGGCGCGGGGGGAAGCCGTCTCCAGTATTGTGGCGGGCCGAACCGATGCGGGGGTGCATGCAAAGGCTCAGGTTGCGCAGATCGACCTTCCCACCCCCTTCCACCCTGAGCGCGTGCGGGAAGCGCTGAACTTCCACATGAAGCCTTATCCGGTGGCGGTTCTGGAGGCTGCTTACGCACCCGACGGCTGGAATGCCCGTTTTTCAGCGATTGGCCGCTCCTATCGTTATTTGATTCTCAACCGGCGTGCGCGGCCAGCCCTGATGGAAGGACGCGTCTGGCATGTGGCCCAGCCACTGGATGCCGATGCCATGGATCGAGCAGCCAAGCATCTGCTGGGGCGTCACGATTTTACCTCGTTCCGTGCCGCAGCCTGTCAGGCCAAAAGCCCGCTGCGTACGCTGGACCGGCTGGATGTGCGCCGGGATGGTGATCTCATCACGATCATCACAGAAGCCCGCAGCTTTTTGCATCATCAGGTACGCAACATGGTGGGAACATTGAAACTGGTCGGCGATGGACGCTGGAAAGCAGAGCATGTTGCCGCCGCGCTCGCCGCGCGTGACCGCACCAAAGCCGGACCAACCGCACCACCGGACGGGCTGGCCCTGACCGGGGTGGTCTATGAACAGGATCCGTTTCTGTAATCAGCCGGGCGCCATAGCCACAAGGCCGACAGACAGCATTGTATCCAGCGCCACGAGCCCGGCGGCTGCCAGTCCTGACAGGGCCAGAGTATTGCGGGTCGCGAACCACTCGATCCAAAGCGCCCAGCCACTGAAGCAGAGCGCAGCCAACTGTATGAGCAAAGACGGCCCGTGCAGAAGCTGCGGCACATAGCTGATGGCCGTCATGATATACTGGATCAGAAACACCCAGTTGATGACTATAACGAAACGCGGCCATTGTGCCTGCCGCTCCGCCACGCCCGCCAGTTCGTAGGACAGGGCCAGATAACCCAGCCATGCCAATGCCAGCAGCAGCACATGCATCGCCAACATATGCCCTGTCGAAATACCCGGCGGGAGCGTGACGGCTCCTGACCTCACATCATACAGCCTGAGCAATCCACCGATAACCAGACAAAACGGTAACGCCGCAAAACTGACCAACAGTTCCCCCCAACAGACCGGACGGGTAACCGTGTCAGAACCATGCCCTACTGCCATGCCACATGCTATCCGGGCCGGAAGCAGGCAATTCCAACCGCTCACCCTGCTTTCTCCGCATGAGCAGGCGCGTGATGCGGAGGGTGCATCATGCGGGATAGCTGCGTCGGGCCAAATGCCAGCACCGCAGTACAGAGATTGGTCAGAACAATCAGGAGGATAATACGCAGGGCGGAGATATTCAGACTCACCCGCGCCAGAAAACATTGCAGGGCGATACCGTAAACGGCCAGCAGCATCACCAGCACAGCCACGGCATCTTCCTGCTGCAATCCGGCACTGACCATCACCTGCGCCGCGAGCAACAGAAGCATGCCCGCGAATAATGCGATCCACTGGCTCCAGATCAGCACGGTTGCATACAGCCCCCATTCCTGCCGCCTGTTCCAGAAATACGCCAGAATGTCCGACACCAGCAGAGGGGTCAGCAGCAAAACGATGCTTTGCAGCAGATAAACAAGTCCCGCTTGGCTTGCGTGATTGAACATCAGCAGCAGGGACACCGCCAGAGCGCAACCGATGACGGGAGCCAGAGCACCGAGCAGGGCTTCGATCCCTGATCCGAAATCACTCAAGCCACGCCGGTCAAAACGCGCCAATCGCACCAGGCCACGCAGCACGATACGCTGACGCGACTCTCCGGAGGGTGCGTCACCTTGCCTGAAACGGTTCGGGCCGTTCATGCGCCGTCCTTTCCGAGATAGAAATCCAGCAGGGCTTCATAAATTCTGGTCAAATCCCGCAGATCCTGCACCGCAACTGCCTCGTCCCGCTGATGCATGGTGGCCCCGACCAGACCGAACTCCACGACAGGGCACAGATGAGTAATGAACCGCGCATCCGATGTCCCTCCCCCCGTATCCAGCCGGGGCGACAGGCCGGTAATGCGCTGGATCGCCATCCGCAACGCTGCGATACCATGGCTGGCGCCGGGGCGGGGATCGCGATCAGGGTCCGTAACGAAAGCCTCACCGGAAATAGCGATATCGATCACCGCATCCGGCGCATGATCCTGCGCGATTCCGCGCAGCCATCTCGCCAGGTCATCACCGCGATGCAACGGATTGAAGCGGATATTCAACCGTGCCTGGGCCTGCTCCGGAATGACATTGGTGGCTGGATTACCGACATCCACCGTCGTCAGTTGCAATGAAGAAGGCTCAAACCCCTCCATGCCGTCATCCAGCCGCGTGGTGGTCAGGGCGTGCAGTGCCGCCACCAGCCGGGGCAGAGGGTTATCGGCCCGATGCGGATAGGCGACATGACCCTGCCGTCCGCGCACAGTCAGCGTGGCATTCAGACTGCCGCGCCTGCCGATCTTGATGACCTCACCAAGACGACCCGGATTGGTCGGCTCCCCCACCACGCAGAAATCCGGGATTTCTCCGGCCTGCCGCATCCAATCGAGTACGCGCACGGTGCCATCAGTGGCAACCCCCTCCTCATCCCCGGTGATCAGCAGGCTGATCGTGCCGGGATGATCCGGACAGGCAGCACAGGCGGCGACGAAGCTGGCGATCGCGCCTTTCATGTCGCAGGCACCACGGCCAATCAGAACACCGTCATGCACCTCGCCGGCGAAGGCATCCACGCTCCATGGTGCATCACCGAGCGGCACGACATCCGTATGCCCGGCAAAGCAGAGATGCGGGCCGGACCCTGTGCCGACCCGTTTGGCATAGAAATTGGCAATATCCCCGAATGGCAACGGGGTCACCGTAAAGCCCTGCGCCGTCAGAGCTTCTGCCAGCACGGACTGCGCCCCTGCATCAAGCGGCGTGACGGAGGGACAACGCATCAGCGCCTGTGCCAGCGCCAAAGGATCAGACATCAGAGGATCGGGCAAAGGAACAGGCACAGGGTTAACCTTCTTCATCCTCTCTCGGCATTATGGCCAAGCCGCATCCAGTCCCGTTACGAGATAAACGCAACAGGACCGGAAGCAAATTTACCAGCCACGTATCAGGCGCGCAGCAGTTCGTTGATCGAGGTCTTGGAACGGGTGCGCTCATCCACCCGCTTCACGATCACCGCACAGGCCAGAGAAGGACCGGGCGTGCCATCCGGCAGCGGCTTGCCGGGAAGGGAGCCGGGAACAACCACAGAATAGGCTGGAACCCGGCCATACAGAACCTCACCAGTCGCACGGTCGATGATCTTGGTGGACGCGCCGATAAACACGCCCATCGAAATCACGCTGCCTTGCTCCACAACCACGCCTTCCGCAACCTCGGACCGGGCGCCGATGAACACGTTGTCCTCAATCACCACCGGACCGGCCTGCAACGGCTCCAGCACGCCACCGATGCCGGTGCCGCCACTGATATGGCAGTTTTTGCCCACCTGGGCACAGCTTCCGACCGTTGCCCAGGTATCGATCATCGTGCCGCTGTCGACATAGGCGCCGACATTCACGAAGCTCGGCATCAGCACGACGCCCGGCGCGATATACGCACTGCGGCGCACGACTGCGCCAGGGACGACACGGAAACCGCCCTGAGCGAAGCGAGCCTGATCCCAGCCTTCGAACTTCAGCGGCACCTTGTCATAGGAGGCCACCGGACCGAATCCCGGAGCCGGGGTAGAATCGGTCAGACGGAAAGACAGCAGCACCGCCTTCTTCAGCCACTGATTGACCGCCCAGCCACCCTCTGTCTTCGGCTCCGCCACGCGCGCCTGGCCGGAATCGAGCAAACGCAGAGCTTCTTCGACCGCGTCCCGTGCCTCACCTGTCGTAGCGGAGGACAGACCCTCCCGGTTTTCCCAAAGGCGATCAATACTGTCACGCAGGCTGTCGATGCTCATTCCCGTCTCCCCGGCTTGTCATTCAGTCATGTTCCGGGCCGGACCATGCTCAGGGCATGCCCGCCCTGTCAACGCACCATCATCGTCCTGACTGTCAGAAAACCGCGGCCAAGGTCCGTACTCCGCTGCCTTTATTCTCATAGGAGCCTTACGCAGGGCGGGAATGTCGAAACCAAAGGGAAACGCTTATCCTGTCCCTCGCGTTGGGCACAAAACGCCTTCCAGCCCGGAAGGCCGTAACCCGCACCCAGCATTGAGGAGAGAGGCATGCCGGATTCCAATATCACGAAGGCGAAAAGCCACGCCGCCCCGACTCACAAAAATCACGTCGACCTTCAGTCCAATGCTCGCAAAGTCTCTATCGAGCTGCTGAACGCTCGTCTGGCGGATGCCATTGATACCGCGCTGATCCTGAAACAGGCTCATTGGAACATCAAAGGTCCGCAATTCATCGGCGTACATGAACTGCTTGATACCCTGCGTACCCAGGTGGATGATCTGGTAGACAAATTCGCTGAACGCGTCGCAGCCCTCGGCGGCACCGCCTTTGGCACCCTTCAGACAGTCAGCGCCGCAACCTCCCTGCCTCCCTATCCAACGGATATCTATACGATCAAAGATCACGTGGTCGCGCTGGTAGAACGGTTCGGTCTGCTGGCCAATGCGGTCCGTAAAAATATCGACGATACCGATGAAGCCGGTGATGCGGGCACCTCCGACCTGTTCACCGAAGCTTCCCGCGCCTTCGACAAATCTCTCTGGTTCCTGGAAGCCCATATTCAGGAGCCAAGCGGCTTCTGATCGGATCCCGAGTCGGCGCTGAAGGCAGTTTCCGGCTGATCAGAGCACCGGGGGCGGCAACGTCCCCGGTTTTGCTGCTGACCATACCACGCTTGCTCCACCTGCCACGGATCGTTAAACGACATAGGCAGCGGCACGGGAACACACCATGAACGATCTTTTTGGCGGCGCGAAATCCCCCCCTTCATCTCAACACGCCGCAAAGCAGCGGACGGAGATGAACGAGGATGATTACTCCGCCAAGGATATCGAGGTTCTGGAGGGTCTGGAGCCAGTTCGTCGCCGTCCCGGCATGTATATCGGTGGCACGGATGAAAACGCCCTGCATCACCTTGTTGCCGAAATTCTGGATAACGCGATGGACGAAGCCGTAGCAGGACATGCCACGGTCATTGATCTGGCGCTCGATCCCGGCAACACCGTCACCGTCCGGGATAACGGGCGTGGTATTCCGATCGATCCACATCCGAAATTCAAAAATCTCAGTGCTCTGGAAGTCATTTTGACGACCTTGCACTCCGGCGGAAAATTCGCTGGCAAGGCATATGCTACCTCCGGCGGCCTGCATGGGGTCGGCAGCTCCGTGGTCAATGCGCTGTCGGCAACGATGGAAGTCGAGGTCGCCCGTAACCGGGTGCTGTGGCGGCAAAGCTATGCACGCGGCAAGCCAATGACGCCGTTGATCGAGGTCGGCGCCACCCCGAACCGTCGGGGGACGCAAATTCGCTTTACACCGGACGAAGAGATTTTCGGCCGCCTGAGCTTCTCGCCAGCACGGCTTTACAGGTTGTGCCGGTCCAAAGCCTATCTGTTCCGTGGTGTACAAATCCGCTGGAAATGCGATCCATCCCTGCTGAAAAACACCGGCAAAGAAGACATTCCCGCCGAAGCGACCCTGCATTTTCCCGGTGGCCTCCGTGACAGTCTCGCTGATGATATTGGCGAGACATCGCTCGCCATCCCCCAGATCTGGTCCGGCGAAGCCGATATGAAGGGAGATGGCCAAAAGGAAACCCAGGCCGGCGGGCGGGTCGAATGGGCGCTGGCCTGGCTGGATGGTGAAGATGGCTTTGTTCACTCCTACTGCAACACGGTTCCGACCCCGCTTGGCGGCACACACGAGCAGGGATTTCGCGCGGCACTGCTGAAAGGATTACGTGCATGGGGAGAACAGCGCGGCAATAAACGCGCAGCCGCCATTACCGCGGAAGATATTATGGGATCTCTGGCGGCCAAGCTGTCAGCCTTTGTGCGGGAACCACAGTTTCAGGGCCAGACCAAGGAAAAGCTGACCAGCCCGGAAGCGGTACGACTGGTTGAATCCGCGATGCGGGACCGCTTCGATCATTTCATGGCCGGCGATCCGGCCGGAGCGGATAATCTTCTGGCTTACGTCATTGAACGGGCGGAAGAGCGTATCCGCCGACGCGAACAGAAAGATACGCCTCGCAAATCAGCCACAAGACGGCTGCGTCTGCCCGGCAAACTGGCTGACTGTTCCAGCGAAAATGCCGCCGAAACCGAACTGTTTCTGGTTGAGGGTGACAGTGCGGGTGGATCAGCCAAGCAGGCTCGCCGGCGTGAAACACAGGCCGTGCTGCCTCTGCGCGGCAAAATTCTCAACGTCGCCAGCGCATCTGCCGACAAGTTACGACAGAATCAGGAACTTAAGGATCTGATCGAGGCGCTTGGCTGTGGGGTCGGGGAACGGTTTGACATTGCGAGGCTCCGTTATGGCCGCGTGATCATTATGACGGATGCCGATGTCGATGGCGCGCATATCGCCAGTCTGTTAATGACGTTTTTCTACCGGGAATTGCCGGAACTGGTCCGTCGTGGACACATCTATCTGGCACAGCCGCCGCTATACCGTCTGACGCAAGGAGCCACCTCCCGCTATGCAATGGATGATGCGGAACTCAACAGGCTCATGAAATCGGGCTTCAAGAAAACCGGAAAAATCGAAGTCAGCCGCTTCAAGGGTCTCGGCGAAATGCCACCGGCCATTCTGAAGGATACGACCATGGATCCCGCACGCCGGGTTCTACTGAAAGTTCTGACACCACCGGAAGATCGGGTACGGACGGGGGAACTGGTGGAAAGCCTGATGGGCAAGAAACCAGAGCTGCGGTTTCAATTTATTCAGGACAACGCCCCCCGCGCAGGCGATCTGGATATTTGAGGCCTCAGAACAAAAAAAACAGAACACCAGACTACATCACAAAAACGGCCGCTGTCTCAGCGGCCGTTTTGCTTCAGTCAGACGGATTTTTTCAGGTTCGGAGAAGCCTTGAAACGAACTGTCTTTCCAGCCTTGACCTTGATCTGCTCCCCTGTCCTCGGATTCAGACCCTTGCGCGCCTTGGTCTTCCTGACAGTAAAGGTGCCGAAGCTCGGCAGTGTAAACTTGCCGTTCTTCTTCATCTCCTTCACGATCGCCGTGATAAGATCGTTCGCCGTGCGGTTTGCCGCCACCCCAGTCAGCTCAGCGCTGTCCTGAATAACCTGGGCAATAAAAGCCTTAGACATCAAAATCCCCTTATTTGTCGCAAGCGTTGGCAAAACGCCCGTGAGGCCGATCATGTTTCTAGTGATCGAGAATCGCTTTTCGCTTCTAGTCAAAGCTTTTCTGCTTTGCCAGCATCAGTGAAAAAATAAATAACGATTTTATAAGGATTATTGCAGCGATAACACGCGCAATGTGTTGTGCAGGCACCGAACAGGCTCCTGCCAGTCCATCGGGGTGGTTTGGCGGAACAGCTGCATCGACGGATACCATCGCGTTTTCAACCCGCCGGTTTCAGTCTTCGTCTCAACGGCCATCAATTCACAGGGGTCTGACCAGCGCCAGCAATGATCCATCCGATCAAGCATCAGCACCGGCACTCCCAATGCACCTGCAAGATGAGCAATGGATGTGTCCACAGTCACCAGTGCATCAAGCATACTCAGAATAGCAGCGCTGTCAGCAAAATCCCTGATCTGACCAGTAATATCAGGAGCAAAGCGAAAAGCATGCTTCTCCTGCGCCTGAATAGATGGAGGCCCCATCTGTAGATTGACGAAAACCATATCCGGAATGTCTGCCAGCAATGCCATATCCTGCAAAGACATGCTGCGACGTCGATCAATGGCGGTTGCATCAGGATGATTGCGTGAGGCTCCGGCCCAGACCAGACCGATCCGCCCACGCGCCGGGCGGGGAGGGAGCAGCGCTCGCCAGTGCCGGACACGCGATTCCGAAACCGCAAGATATGGTTCGTGCATCGGAACAAAAGCGGCATCCAGCAGATAAGGCAAACTCATCATCGGCACATGACGGTCAAAAGCGGGCGCAATGCCATCCATACCCGCCACGCTTTCCACCCCCGCCACTGTCTCCGCCACTGTCACCAGTTCAGGAGGCACAAACAGCCGCACCCGTGCGCCACGGGCCGCAAGGAGAGGAATATAGCGGAGAAACTGGATGGTATCGCCAAAACCCTGCTCAGAAACGACCAGGATGCGCACACCATCCAGCCCGGATCGGCATTCTTCTTTCCGCAACAGAGAAGAAACCGGAAACATGAGGCGATCTCCGATTGCCAGCCGGGCTTCGTAATCAGCCCATCCCTCCGCATAACGGCCTGCTTTCAACAGGGTCAAAGCCCGGTTCATCCGCATGCGTGGATCGTTGGGGGCACAGGCGGCCGCCCGGTCATGAGCCTGCTGAGCAGCCGGAAAGTCTTTCAGCGCTGTCAGAATATTCGCCAGATTGGTCCATCCGGCGGCATGGTTCGGCTCCAGACTGGTGGCACGCTTCATCGCCTCCCCTGCTGCGGGCAGAGCGTTACGCCCTGCCAGCAGCAGGGCATAAGCACGCAGGATGGCAGCTTCTCCGGCTGGTTCTTTGATGGTCTCCTGTGTCAGAAACTGCACCAGACGGGCTTCAGCCGCCTGTTTACGGCCTCGCAATTCCAGCCATTCCGCGTGAAAAATGGCAAGGTTTGCATCCTCAGACGCATGCTCCCCTGCAGCAATAAGCAGTGCCTCCATGGCGTCGTCACGGCCATGCATCAATCCGGCAAGATCACGAAATGGATGAGCCGCCCATGGATGAGTACGGGCCACGCTCAACAGAAGCTCCAGCGATTCAGCTTTTTCTTCCCGTACTGCCAGAGCCAGCCCCAGCAATAGACGAGCCTGATCGGCAGGGGCCGTCCCGTTTGCCAGTATGCGGCGACAGATGGTTTCACATAGAGCGGCCTGTCCCGACCGCAGAGCGATCAAAGCCTGTTGCAGACTCAAAACCCTGCCGCCTCCCGCAGCAGCGATGCCATACCGAGATAATCGGCACCACGCGGTGCATTATGCCGCCAGGCGAGCCCCAGCTCCCGCCATGCGCCATCCCCTTCAAGCGGTCGCAGCACCAACGAGGTACCTGCCATCACCCCGGCATCCACCGCGATTTGCGGGAGCAATGTGATGCCCAGCCCGCCTGCCACCATCTGCACCAGCGTATGCAGGCTGGTCGCCGCGAACTGGTCAGCCAGCCCATCTCCGGTCTGGATGTCGCGGCTGCGTGTTGCGACACTCCTGACAGGACCAGCCTCACTTCCCTCCTTATGGGCACTTTCCTCCTCACTGGCATTTTTCTCATACGCCATCAGCAGCCCGCAGACGGCCAGCGCGTGCTCGCGCAGGCAGTGTCCGTCTTCCAGCAGCAACAAATTCTCCATGCTGAGGGCTTCGATAGGAATAACCTCCCGCTCCGCCAGCCTGTGCCCCTGTGGCAGGGCAACCAGAAACGAATCCCTCCCGATCACCACTGTATCCATTCCCCGGCAGTCGCAGGGCATCGCCAGCAACAGCAGGTCCAGCCGTCCATCCCGCAGCCTCGCCACCAGACGGTCAGTGGTATCTTCCCGCAGATAGAGCCTAAGGTTGGGATATTCCCGCCGCAGGGCCGGCATCAGACGCGGCAGCAGAAACGGCCCGATCGTTGGAATCACCCCCACCCTCAGCGGTCCACTCATCGGTGCTCGGGCGGCAGAAGCAGCCTCCGACATCGCTTCCAGCGCATGCATGGCATCCCGGGCACGCTCCACCAGATCCCGTCCCAGCGCCGTAAAAATCACACGTTTTCCGCCCACACGGTCGAGAATCTGCACATCCAGCTGCCGCTCCAGCGCCAGAATACCAGCCGACAAGGTGGATTGCGTGACCGCACAAGCCTGAGCCGCCCGACCGAAATGCTGGTATTCGGCCAATGCCATCAGATACCGGAGCTGTTGGGGAGTGGGCAGGGGCGTCATCGTTTCATTCGATCAAAAATTCAGGAATTATTCATTGGCGTGGAATTCCGGGGCCGCTTATCGTGCAGTGCAGCATCAAAACGCCCCTTTTGTGCAACGTTATCGCTGTGGCCTTACTCCCGCAGCAACGTCGCCTTATATAGGGGCGCGACGTGCCTGTCATAACGACTTCGTATGAAGGATATTCTGCATGCTCTCAGTGGGCGATAAATTTCCGTCTTTCAAGCTGACCGCCGTCAAGCCGGGTAAGGAAGGTCTGGATCTGAAGGATCCGTTCTTCGAGGTGACGGAGAACAGTGCCGAAGGCAAATGGAAGGTCGTTTTCTTCTGGCCGAAGGATTTTACCTTTGTCTGCCCGACCGAGATCGTTGCTTTCGCCAAGCTGAACAGCGATTTCGCCGATCGTGACGCCGTGCTGTATGGCGTCTCCACCGACAATGAGTTCGTTCACGTCAACTGGCGCCTGCACCACGATGATCTTCGTGAGCTGCAGATCCCCATGGTCTCCGACATCCGGCGTGAGCTGTCGGAAGCGCTCGGCATTCTGGATCGGGCGGAAGGCGTCGCTCAACGCGCGACCTTTATCGTCGATCCGCAAAACATCATCCGCTTTGCCTATGTGACCGACCTGTCCGTCGGCCGCAACCCGGCGGAAGTGCTCCGCGTCCTTGATGCGTTGCAGAGCGATGAGCTTTGCCCGTGCAATTGGTCCAAAGGCGACGAGTTCATCAAAGTCGGCTGAAGCAGCCCCTGGCCTGCACCGCCTTCATCTGACGCTTTCGGCTCGGGTGAAGGCTGGTGGTCTCGCAGCGGCCCGGCCCCCTGCCGGGCCGTTTCTGCGTCTGGCGCCCCCTTCATGACAGGAACAAACAGCATGTCCATCGAAAATCTGAAAAGCGCACTGCCCGAATACGCCAAGGATCTGAAGCTGAATCTCGGCTCTCTGGCCAATGAAGACGTGCTGAACCAGCAGCAAAAAGCGGGCACTTTCATCGCCTCCGCCCTCGCTGCCCGCAGCAACACTGTAACCGCAGCCATCCTCGCCGAATTCGGTCCGCGACTGAGTGCCGAAGCCCTCGCGGCTGCCAAGGCTGCCGCTGCCATCATGGGCATGAACAATGTCTATTACCGCTTCGTGCATCTGGTGGGTGGTGATTACGCGAACCTGCCGGCCCGGCTGCGAATGAACGTCATGGCCAAGCCCGGTGTCGACAAGGTCGATTTTGAGCTGTGGTCTCTGGCCGTCTCTGCCATCAACGGATGCGGCATGTGCATGGAAAGCCACGAGAAAATCGTGCGCCAGAACGGTTTAACGCAGGAACAGGTGCAGGCAGCAATCCGTATTGCCGCCACCGTGCATGCCGTTGCCGCCACCCTGGATGGTGAAGCTGCCCTCTCCTAAGAGAAGCTTCCAACAAGATACTGTGAAGGGCGCCTGCATTTTTTTAATGGAGATTGTGTGCAGCCACTGCCTATCTTGAGCGTTGGGAATGCCAGAATGGAATGAACCATCGACTGTTGCTGCGCATGAGGATTAGCTATGGCTGGATCAATTACCCGGCAGGATGAAAGGGTACGCGTTCGTGCGTACCTTTTATGGGAAAAGGCAGGCCGTCCTCACGGACGCAACGAAGAATTCTGGGAAGAGGCGCTGATTGAAATCCTGCAGGAAACCGAGTCGCCTCCCCCCTCACCTCCTCCATCATCCTTTGTGATCGCGGCCCGATAAAAATCAGCTTGCAGCCGGCCTGTTAGAACAAGAGGCGTAGGCCGACGACTGTCAGTATGCTGCCCAATAGAGTACGCAAAATATCTGCAGGCATACGGGGTGACAGTATGCTGCCTACGATCACGCCTGGCAGTGAGCCTATCAGCAGGGACAAAAGCAACATCCCGTTCACTGACCCCAGCATCCAGTGTCCGAGACCCGCAATCAGGGTCAGTGGAACTGCATGGGCAACATCAGACCCGACAATCCGCGCGATCGACAGTTCAGGATACAGGGCGATCAGCACCGTGACGCCAATGGCACCAGCCCCGACGGAGGAGAGCGACACAAGCACACCAAGACATATACCGAACAACACGGTCAGACCGGACACGCGCGCTGGTGACAGAGGCTTTCTTCTGGCCCCGGCAACCCGGTGCAGCCAGGGACGGAAAAAGAGGCTGCCCGCAGTCAGCAACAGTGCGCCACCCAGAACACGTCCCATAATACGGGATATTTCAGGCTCCAACCCGCCATGGCCATGCAGCCATAGCAGCGTCAACGCAGAAGCCGGGATGCTGCCGGATGCCAGCCGCTTTACAACAGCCCAGTCGATATTACGGGAGAACCCGTGAACCGACGTACCAACCGATTTCGTAATAGCGGCAAATAAAAGATCGGTCCCAATCGCCGTTTGCGGATGCACCCCCAACAGCAGAACCAGCAACGGTGTCATCAGGGAGCCGCCACCAACGCCCGTCATGCCGACAAGGCAACCCACTCCCAGGCCGGAAAGCGCATAAACGGGATCGATATGTGTAAACCAATCCAAAACAGAAACCGCCCGTTGCCCTGATCATTCACTGGTCAGGCGGTGTACGGCCCCCCTGATGATCCGGCAAGAGGCCACACGGGGGAATAGAGACACAACGACACTAAAGCGTGTTACCCCATTACAAACGGGCCATTACAAACGGGCGGCGTTATGCCCTGCACAACACCGCCCGTTTATTGATCAATCTGTGGTCAATCAGCCGTGGCAGGCACAACCGGCATGGTGGCAGCCAGAACCGTCCTTGTGGTGAGACGCACAGGCTTCGTCGCAATAGGTCTGGCCATCACGCTGGATGCCCTTGCCCTGCTCGACTTCGCACACACAATCGGGGCAGGCACATTTAATGGTGGTGGCGCTCATGGGTTCATTCCTCGATCATTATTGAGATGACCGCAGGGAGTGATTTTGATGACCGCTGCGGCAGAACCATTCCCTACTCCAACATTATCAATATATCAATACGTATAGATATATTTGATACGAATTTGTAACCTGACTGCGCTTCAACGCAGACTACGATCAACGATCTCCCTTACGTTCCCAGACAGGTTCGGCTTGGCTGCGATGCGCCGCAACTGGGCCTGCATCATCTCCGCACGGGCCTGATCCTGCCGCCGCCATGCCCCCAGGGGCGCCGTCATCCGGGCCGCGATCTGGCCGTTAATGCCATCCAGATGCAGAATCGCGTCCGCCAGAAACACATAGCCTGCCCCCGACGCATCATGGAACCGGACCTGATTACCGGAAGCAAAACTGGTCAGCACCGCGCGTACCCGGTTCGGGTTACGCCAGTCGAAATCAGGATGATTGATCAACTGCCTCACCTGCTCCAGTGCATCCGGGTGAGAGGCCATGGCCTGAATGGCGAACCACTTATCCAGCACCAGCGCATCCCCCCGCCAGCGATCATAAAACAACGCCAGCGCCTTCTCCCGCTCCGGCACGTCCGTATCCGCCAGCACCGACAAGGCAGCCAGTACATCCGTCATGCAGCGATCGCCCTGAAACTGTTTCCAGGCCAGTGTCACACCCTCACCGGCTTTCCCCTCATCGGCTGCGGCCAGATAGCCGAGACAGGCATTACGGAAAGCCCGACCGCCCATTGCCCTGCCATCCAGCGCGGTCACATCGTCCGTGCTCCATGCCTCATACCCTGCCCGTAACGCAGCCCGCAGATGCTGGCCGATCGCAGCGCGCGCGGTACGGCGCACGGCATGAATGCCATCGACATCCACCACGTCCATCGCATCGGCCAACGTGGTTTCCGCCGGCAGCGCCATCGCCTCCGCCGCCAGTGCCGGGTCTTGTGGCGCACAGGCGATGGAGGCAGCCACACTCTCCATAATACCCTCGTCCAGCGATGGAACCGCGCCATTCCGGCAAGCCGCTACCTGCTGCAACAGTTTCTGCGTGGCGTATTGCTGCCCGGAATCCCAGCGCACAAACGGATCGGAATCGTGGGCCGAGAGAAAACGCAGCCTGTCCGCAGGCGTATCGGCCAGTTTTACCGGCGCAGAGAAATCCCGCAGCAGGGAAGGCCGGGGTGCCCGTGCGACATCATGGAATACAAAGCTCTGTGTTTCCTGTTCCAGACGCAGAATTCTTGTGTCGGGATGGGCTTTTTCCTCCCCCTCCAACCGGAATGACAGGGCCGCGCCGGTTTCATCCAGCAGCCCGACCGCAATGGGGATCAGCAAAGGTTGCTTTTCCTCCTGCCCCGGTGTCGGTGGCGTGTACTGGGTCACGTGCAGCACATAACGACGTGCCGAGGCATCATACTCATCCGTAACCCGCAGGACCGGCGTGCCCGCCTGCCCGTACCAGCGCCGGAACAGGGACAGATCAACGCCGGACGCATCCTGCATGGCAGCGGCGAAATCCTCCAGCGTCACGGCATGGTTGTCATGGCGCTGGAAATACAGATCCATCCCCTGCCGGAATTTCTCCCGCCCGATCAGGGTGCGGATCATGCGGACAAGCTCTGCCCCTTTCTGATAAACGGTCGCCGTATAGAAATTATCGATCTTTACATAAGTTTCAGGGCGCACAGGATGAGCCAGCGGCCCGGCATCCTCCCGGAATTGCGCTGCCCGCAAGGTGCGAACATCGGAGATACGCTTGACTGCCCGGCTGCCCATATCGGCGCTGAATTCCTGATCCCGGAAAACCGTCAGCCCTTCCTTCAAGGTCAGTTGGAACCAGTCCCGGCAGGTCACGCGATTGCCTGTCCAGTTATGGAAATATTCATGGGCAATGACAGTCTCGATACCCTGATAATCGCTGTCCGTCGCAGTATCGGGACGGGCCAGCACATATTTGGTATTGAAGACGTTCAGCCCCTTATTCTCCATCGCCCCCATATTGAAATCGCTGACGGCGGCGATATTGAACACATCAAGGTCATATTCGAGGCCGAACACCTCCTCGTCCCAGCGCATCGAACGTTTCAGGCTGTCCATCGCATGGGCACAGCGGTCCTGATCCCCGTCCCTCACCCATATCGCCAGAGCCACCGTCCGGCCAGAGCGCGTGATGAAACTGTCCCGTACAGCAGCCAGATCACCAGCCACCAGCGCAAACAGATAACAGGGCTTCGGGTGCGGATCCTCCCACTTCGCCCAGTGCAATCCGCCTTCAGCCTCCCCCGTATCAACCGGATTGCCGTTTGACAACAACACCGGCACCGTACGCGGTGCGACGATGGTGGTGGTATAGCGTGCCATGACATCCGGGCGATCCGGGAAATAGGTGATCCGCCGGAAGCCTTCCGCCTCGCACTGCGTGAAGAACGCTCCGTGTGAAACATACAATCCGCTGAGTTCGGTATTCTGCTCCGGTGCGATGGCGGTATCGATCTCCAACACGCTTTCGGCAGGCAGGCCGGATATGTCCAGTCCATGCTGGGTGAGGTGGTAATCTTCTCCGCTGACCTCCCTGCCGTCGATGCGGAGGGACAGCAGTTCAAGCGCCTCCCCGTCCAGGTGGAAAACGGACCCTTCCGGCGTACCGGGCTGGCGGATCACATGCAGCCGCGACTGCACCACGGTTCGGGCGGGATCCAGACGGAACACCAGATCGACCTGTTCTACCCCGTAGGCAGGCGGCGTATAATCACTCAGCCGGACCGGCACCGGAGCAACGGTGGAAGACGGTGCGGAGCTGGCATCTGCGGACATGATGTCTGTGTCTTTCATCCGGAATGGGCATCAAAAGCGAAAAGGCGCGATGCCGTGCAGGATGGAGGGCATTCCCGACCGGCTCAACCACCCATCCACACAGGCCATGTATCAGTCAGATGCATCAGCCTCATGCATTTTCACGGCTTCCCTCCACCATTGCGAAATGATATGCCGAAAATGAGGGGAGATTATGATATGAAATTGCTTAGACTTGGCCCTCCCGGGCAAGAAAAACCTGCCATTCTGGATTCTGCCGGTCGTCCGCGCGATGTCTCGCATTATGTCAATGACTTCGCAGGCAGCGTGCTGTCACCGGAAGGGCTGGCCAGACTCGGTCGTCTGGACCCGGAAACCCTGCCGCTGGTCGAGGGTTCCCCCAGAATCGGACCGTGTGTGCCGCTGCCACTCAATTTCATCTGTATCGGCCTGAACTACGCTGATCACGCCGCCGAAACCGGTGGCAAAATCCCACGCGAACCGATCCTGTTTCTGAAATCGCTGGGTGCTTTCTGCGGTCCCTATGACGATGTCCGTATTCCTCCCGGCTCGACCAGCACAGACTGGGAAGTGGAATTGGGGATCGTCATTGGCAGCCTCGCCCGTCATGTCAGCGAGGAAGATGCCATGAAGCATGTCGCTGGCTACTGCATCATCAACGATGTCAGCGAGCGCGAATACCAGACCAAACGCGCAGGTACCTGGGACAAGGGCAAGGGCTGCGACACGTTCGGCCCGGTCGGTCCATGGCTGGTGACACAGGACGAAATTCCCGATCCACAAAACCTCGATCTGTGGACCGATGTCGATGGTGAGCGGATGCAGACCGGCAATACACGCACCATGATCTTCGGTGTACGGACCCTGGTCAGCTATGTCAGCCAGTTCATCACCCTGCATCCAGGGGATCTGATTGCAACTGGCACCCCTCCGGGCGTCGGTATGGGCAAGAAGCCGGAACCGATCTACCTGCGCCCCGGCCAGACAATGACTCTGGGCGTCTCCGGCCTCGGTGAACAACGACAGACCACTTATCAGGGCTGAAACGACTCTCCCTGTTTGCGCCGTCAGCATCCTCGCGGGCGGCGCGGCAGATAGGGGCCGAGCATACGGGCCACCGCGCAGGGACTCTGCCTGCGATGGATGGGGGCAGGTTGACGGCGGACGTTGATCGCCAGTGATCCTCCGCCCGTCAGCGCCATGTGCAGTGTTCCGGCCCGCTTCGCCGACAGAAAAGTCGGCGGAAAGGCAATGACCGTCGAGACCACTCCCGCCCCTACAGCCGCCACCCTGTTGCGATAATCAGCCGCCAGCGCCGGGGTCGAGGAATGATAGAGTCCCGCCGCCAAGCCCCAATCGCTATTGGCCGGGCCATCATGTAGCGCTGTCAGAAACCGGGCGGCGTAGGTCACATTCTTGTGAGGATCAAACGCATCCTCCACAGTTTTGAAGGCAGCAGGATGCATCTGCAAATCCACCTGCATGCATCCGATATCCATAAATTGAACACGTTTCTGAGCGAGCGCCTGCTTTGCCCATGCAACCGCCGCAGCCTTGCTGTCAAAAAAATAACCCTGCCCATCCGCATTGATAGTCCATGGCCAGGGCTCAAGTGACTGGGCGAGTCTGTTGGCCTCGATCTGGATAGGGCGACCGCTTTCAACCCGGGAAATGGCCAGCAATAATCCTTTTTTGACCGGCAAAAGGCGCTCTGCCTCATCAATCGCGTTCCGGCACAGTCTCGACTGCTCACGCGCCCATGTTTCTGGAGAAATCCTCTGCTCCTGTACCGGTTTCTCCACGGGCGCAGCCATCAAGGCTGGCTGTCCGATGAAGAGAGGCACAAAATATAAAACCAGTCTGAAAAAGCGCGTCTGAGCGGTCATGGCAGCGATGAACATGCGACATGTCGGCCAGAAGGCCAAATATGACGCCACCAAGACAGAACAGTATAATTTGTCATCAACGATTGACCGTTCCGTACCTGCGTCATTATTGGTTGACCAATCGGTCAGATGACATACTGATCGGCAATGGCAAGGCAGGACCTCACTTCCATGCATGATCGCTTCGTTCCTATCCCTCCCTCATCCGCACCGACGCATCGCTCCGATGTGGTGAAGCGCCCATCGTATGCAGGGGGAGGATTTCTGAAAGCGACTTCTCTGGCTGCCTGCCTCGCTGTTGCACTCCTGACTGGCACAGCTCAGATAGCGCTGGCGCAGGGACGGCCCGGTGGAGGGCCGCCGCCGGTTGGGGTCATTAAGGCCGAGAAGCTTCCCTACACCCAGACCAATGAGTTTGTCGGACGTATTCAGGCCACTGACCGCGTTAACTTGGTACCCCGCGTCACGGCCTTTCTCGAACAGCAGTTGTTCAAGGAAGGGGCAGAGGTCAAAAAGGGGGACCTTCTCTATACGCTGGAAAAGCCGCCTTTCGAGGCCGATGTACAGGCGAAAGCCGCGGCGGTGCAGCAGGCGCAGGCCACGCTGAACAACGCCCAGCTAACCATGGGCCGTGCCAAGGCGCTGTTGAACACGCCCGCAGGCCAACGCTCGATCTATGATGACAGCCGCGCCGCCGTGCTGGCGGATGAGGCGCAGGTCATGGCCAATCAGGCCCAATTGCGTTTGGCCCAGATCAATCTGGCCTATACGGATATCCGTGCCCCGATTGCAGGCAAGATCGGTCGCACCAGTCTGACCATCGGTAACGTGGTCACACCGAATACCGGCACGCTGGCAACCATCGTCAGTCAGGATCCTATGTGGATCCTGTTTCCGGTGCCAGTGCCGGAGGCGCTGGAACTGCGGAACCGCTACTACACAAAAGGCGGTCTGAAAGCCGTCAAGATCAAGCTGCGCCTGCCGGATGGCCGTATCTACGACCAGACAGGCGATTTGAACTTCACCGACAACACCATCAGCAGCACGACGGATACGATCTTGCTGCGCGCAACCGTCGCCAATCCCATGATCAGCAAGGACGGTGATCATGCGGTACGGGAGCTGATTGATGGTGAATTCGTGCAGGTCATCATGGAAGGTGTCCAGCCGGTCGAAGCCCTGACCATCCCGCGCGCTGCCGTTCTGTCCGACCAGGAGGGGAATTACGTTTATACCGTCAATGCCCAGAACGAGGCCATCCGCACCAATGTCGAGCTCGGCGCTTCTGATCAGAAAAATGCCGTGGTGCTGAAAGGCCTGACACCCGGCCAGACAGTGATTGTGGAGGGTGTGCAACGCGTCATGAAGCCGGGCCAGAAAGTGGCGCCCGGCCCGGCCTCTCCCAATCCGGCGACCACTCCTCCCCCTCCGGCGCGCGGGTAAGCCCCGATGATCTCAGCGGTATTTGTCCGACGCCCGCGACTGGCGATTGTCATCGCGATCGTCACCACGATTGCAGGATTAATTTCCCTCACCCGGATCTCGGTGGCCCAGTTCCCCGATATCGTGCCGCCACAGGTTCAGGTTACCGCATCCTATCCGGGTGCCTCTGCCGCCGTGGTCGAAAGCTCCGTCGCCCAGCCGATTGAGGCTCAGGTCGTCGGTGTGGACCAGATGCTCTACATGAAGAGTACCGCGGGCAATGATGGCAGCTATAATCTGACCGTCAGTTTCGCGCTGGGCACCAACCCCGATATCGACACGGTCAACACCAACAACCGTGTTCAGACAGCCACATCACGCCTGCCGGAAATTGTGCAACGGCAAGGGCTGACGGTGCAGAAGCGATCCTCCGCTATTCTGGAGTTCATCAGCTTCTACAGCAGTGATGGCACCAAGGATCCTCTGTTCATCACCAACTACCTCCAGATTTCAGTCATGGATGCGATCAGTCGCACCCCCGGTGTGGGGCAGGCGATGCTGTTCAGCCAGCAGATGTATTCCATGCGGGTCTGGTTCGACATTCACCGCCTGACCAGCCTCAATCTTTCTCCATCCGACATTGCCGCAGCCATTCAGTCGCAGAACACCGTCGCCCCGGTGGGACGCATCGGCGCACGCCCGGTCGGGCCTGATCAGCAGTTTCAGTTCAATGTCCAGACTCAGGGCCGCCTGATCACCAAGGAGCAATTCGGCAATATCATTGTCCGTGCCAATCCTGACGGCTCGATCCTGCGGGTTCGGGACGTGGCGCGTGTCGAGCTTGGCGGTCAGAATGAGGACAGTGAAACCCGTCTGAACGGAAAGCCATCCGTCACTGTTGCGGTCTATCTGTCCCCCGGTGCCAATGCGGTGAACACGGCAGAGGCTGTCAATAAAAGACTGGCCGGGCTGGCGGAGCGCTTCCCGCCAGGCATGAAATATCAGGTCAGCTATGACAGCACGACCTTCGTGACCGATACGATTCACGAAGTGCTGCGCACATTGGCCGAAGCCTTCGTTCTGGTCGTGCTGGTGGTGTTTCTGTTCCTTGGCAGCCTGCGCGCCACCATCATCCCCAGCGTGGCGGTGCCCGTCAGCCTGATTGGTGCCTTCGCCGGTCTGCTGGCCATGGGGTATTCCGCCAATACGGTCTCTCTGCTCGCGATGGTGCTGGCGATCGGTATCGTCGTCGATGACGCCATTGTGGTGGTCGAGAATGTCGAGCGCGTGATGGAGGAGGAGCCGGAGCTTTCACCACAGGATGCAACCATCAAGGCGATGGAACAGATCACAGCGCCCATCATCGCCATCACACTGGTGCTGCTGTCCGTGTTCGTCCCGGTCGCCTTTATTCCGGGTATTTCCGGCCAGTTGTTCCGGCAGTTTGCCGTCACCATCAGTATTTCGATGCTGATTTCAGCGATCAATGCGCTGACGCTGTCACCGGCGCTCTGTGCAGTGTTTCTGCGTCATACCGGTGAAAAGCGAGGCATTCTCGGCTTCATATCGCGCGGAATCGACAAAGTGCGGGACGGATATGCCGCCATCGTGCTGCGTCTGTTGCGTATTTCCGTCCTATCGATCTTGCTGGTCGGGGTGTGCGGCGGCGGGATCTTCATGATTTCCCGCATGACCCCTACCGGCTTCCTGCCGGAAGAAGATCAGGGTGGCTTCTTCGTCATCGTCCAGCTGCCGGATGGCGCCTCCGTCAATCGAACTGCCGCCGTGATGGAGAAACTGAACGATATCATCCATCCCATTCCTGGTGTCCGGGATGTGGTGCAGATTATTGGTCGCTCCATTCTTGACAGTGCACAGGAACCGAATGCCGGCTTCATGTTTGTGAAGCTGAAAAACTTCAGCCAGCGTACCGATCCTTCCATGTCGGCGCAGGCGATTATCGGCCGCATCGCAGGCGCGGCACAGCAGATCAGGGAAGCCATCGTTTTTCCATTGAACCTGCCGCCCATCATCGGCCTGTCGACAACAGGCGGGTTTGAATATCAGCTGGAAGGTCTGGAAGGTCAGGATCCGGCCTCCCTCGGCAGTGTGGCACGGGGGCTGATCGCTGCCGCCAACCAAAATCCGGCCCTCTCCCGTGTTTTCACCACCTTCACCAGCACCAATCCGTCCCTGTACCTGGATATCGACCGGGACAAGGCAACGGCACTGGGATTGTCAATCAGTGATGTATTCACTTCGCTGCAAGCAACCCTTGGCGGGTTATACGTGAACGATTTCAACCTGTTCGGACGCGTCTGGCAGGTCAATATCGAAGGTGAGGCCGTCAACCGTAATGAAGTGCAGGATCTGTGGCAGATCTATGTCCGTAACAAGAACGGTGAGAGTGTACCGCTGCGCTCCATCGCGACGGTGCATTTCGTGGTCGGTCCGCAGGTCATCACGCGGTATAACAACTATCGTTCAATCACCATCAATGGCGGCCCTGCCCCCGGTGTGTCCTCCGGTACCGCGCTGAACACCATGGCAGAGGTATCGAGAAAAACTCTGCCACCAGGATATGATTTCGAATGGACAGGCACGGCCTACCAGGAAGTCGCCGCATCGGGCCAGACCGGTGCCATCCTCGGGCTGGCACTGCTGTTTGCATATCTGTTCCTGGTCGGACTTTATGAAAGTTGGATGATCCCGGTTCCGGTGCTGATGTCTGTTAGCGTTGGCGTGCTCGGCTCTTTTGCCGGTATCATGATTGCCCATCTCTCGCTGGATATTTACGCTCAGATCGGGCTGGTGGTGCTGATCGCTCTTGCCGCCAAGAACGGCATTCTGATTGTCGAGTTCGCCAAGGAAAGACGCGAACACGGTGACAGCATCAAGGAAGCCGCCATGCAGGGTGCAAAAACCCGATTTCGGGCCGTGATGATGACATCCATCGCCTTCATTCTCGGTCTGCTGCCTCTGGTCGTCGCACATGGTGCCGCTGCCATCAGCCGCCGGGATGTCGGCACATCAGTCATGGCCGGCATGCTGGCCGCCAGTTGTATTGGTATCTTCATGATCCCGATGCTGTATGTGACGTTCCAGACTCTGCGCGAACGACTCAAAAGCCTCTTTTCCCGCAAGGAAAAGCCGCAACACTGAAACAGAAAGGCCGGGGTCATCTCCCGGCCTTTTTCATTTCAGCCAATGTTCAACCGCAGACCATAACCAGAAAAGCCACACAGACAGCACATTGCTCTGTCGCGCCCAGCACGTCCCCGGTAAAGCCACCAAGCGTCCTTCGTGCATAGCACCCGACCAGCCATGCGCTCAGCAAAGCCGTCAGAAAAGCGAGCCAGCCATGGATGCCTGCCAAAGAAGCCAGCACCACAGTCGGAATTGCAGCCATGGCGAGTTGCACAGGACCGATCCCTGCCATCATCGCCCCCAATCCTTCTGGGCGTGCAGGATGCAGGAAACAAGGGATCAACAGGACACAGAAGCGCGACATTGCCATTGAGGAGATAATCGCCCCCAACGCATACCCGCCGGGAGTCAATGAGGCGATACAGGCTGTCCGTATCATCAAGGACAGCACAATGGAAACAGCACCAAAACTGCCGATCCGGCTGTCACGCATGATCATCAGCTTTTTTTCTGTCGTATGGCCGCCGGCAGCATCGGCAAAATCAGCCAGACCATCCTCATGCAGGGCACCGGTCATGAGGACACCCAACGCCACACAGATGACCGCGGCAGGCCATGACGGCATCCCGCACAGGCGGATGAGCATGATCTGTACGCAACCGATCATCAGACCCAGCATGCCCCCCACGAGCGGAAACGCCCATGCCGCCGATGCCATAGCAGGAAAAGAATGTTCAAAATGCAGGAAGGGTAAGCGCGTCAGCACCATGACTGCGGCCGCAATCTCCCGGAAACGGTCATTCAGCCAGCCCATCAACGGATAGCCGCTGAAGCCCTTGCCACACTGGCTTCGGCAAAGGTTGCCATTCCGTTATAACAGGCAAGCACAGCCCTCAGAACAGGCAGTGCAATGGCAGCACCGGAGGCTTCTCCCAGCCTCATGCCGAGATCGAGCAATGGTTCTTTTCCCAGCCGTTCCAGAATGCGCCGATGCCCCGGCTCGGCCGACAGATGCCCGACCAGAGTATGATCCAGCCCACCTTCGGCCAACACTGCCAGTGGAGCAGCCGCGGAAGTACAGACAAAGCCGTCCAGCAGCACCGGAATACCAAGCCGTCTGGCCTGCCACACCGCCCCCAGTATCGCCGCAAGTTCTCTTCCGCCCAGTGCCGCCATCACGGCCAACGGCGTAGAAGCACCACGATGCAGCGACAGGGCACGGTCGATCACCCTGCGTTTCACACTTAGCCCCTCATCATCAAGACCGGTTCCCCTCCCGGCCCAGTCTGTTCCATCTCCCCCGAACAAACCCGCAGACAGAGTCGCAGCAATAGTGGTGTTACCGATTCCCATCTCCCCCAGACATAAAAGGTCACAAGCCTTCACGGCCTGTGCGCCCACGCGCATTGCATTCAGAAGAGCAGACTCATCCATGGCGGGTGCCTGCGTGATATCTGCCGTCGGTCGATGGATATCCAGCGCAATCACCCTCAATCCGGCCTGTCCAGACCGCGCAAGCTGATTGATCGCCGCACCACCATTGGCAAAATTCGCCACCATCTGTTCCGTCACCTCAGCCGGGTAAGGTGACACCCCCTGATTCACAACACCGTGATTGCCGGCAAAAACCAGAATATCGACATTCTCCAGCCTTGGTCTGGAACGGCCCTGCCACCGCGCCAACCATCCGACCGCGTCTTCCAACCGCCCGAGACTGCCCTCCGGCTTGGTCAGCTCGGCCATTCTGATGGCTACATCCCGCTCGGCCTGAGCATCTCCCCCCTGAAAAGCGCGTGCGTCAGAAATGAAGGCATCAAGGTCTTGGATTAGGGTTTTCGATTTCTGCGACAACGGCTCTTTCCTTTTGAATGCCCTGTCCATCATCATGGACATACACCAGACTGGACAGATCCACCCCGCAGGAGAGAGGGCAACCGCACCAGCACCCGCATCCTGCAAGACTCCATTTAGTGTTTGATGCCGGGGGCGAACCTTTGCAACCATGCCCTGATAGTTATTCCGTTAGTACAGCAGGATACAGAACCGGCATGACGGCAGCTCCGGCCACTTCAATCTCCTCTCCCTATGCCTCTCCCCCTGGCGACCAGTTGCCCCGCAACTGTACCTTCGAGGCAGCAGATTGGCAGAAACTGGCCCGGTTCTGGTATCCGGTGGCCTTGGCACGGGACATAGGGGAACAGCCTCTCTCCGCCCGATTGCTGGATGAAGAGCTGGTGATCTACCGCGCCGGACAACAGATCATCATCGCTGGTGATCTCTGCCCGCATCGCGGCGTTCCTCTCAGCATGGGACATGGGGATGGGCAGTCGATCGCCTGTGCCTATCACGGATTCCGGTTCGGTGCTGAAGGACGCTGCATCAAGGTACCCGCCCATCCGGGCAGCGCCATTCCCGGAAAACTGCATCTGCGCACGTATCCAGCCATAGAGCGCTATGGTCTGATCTGGACCTGTCTGCGGCCTGATGAAACGGGATCCGCTTCTATTCCACCTATGCCACATTGGGATGATTCCGGATTCCAGCAGATCACCTGTCCGTGGATCGATATTTTTGGCTTTGCCGGACGTCAGATGGAAGGGTTTCTGGATGTGGCCCATTTCGGCTTCGTTCATACCGGGACCTTCGGCGATCCCGAGAATACCACAGTGCCTTCCTATATTCCCGTTCCAACCCGGGATGGATTTGAAGTCGAGTACCGCAGCTCTCTCAGCAATTACCCGCATGGTTCAGATCAGCCGGTGCCGGAAGACTTTGTATGGCTCCGGCATTTCCGCGTTCATCTGCCTTTTACCGCAACGCTCAGCATTGATTTTCCGGATCATGGCAGGCTGGTGATTATGAACGCGGCCTCCCCTGTTTCGGCCCGCATCACCCGCCTGTTCGTGCCGATTGCACGGAATTTCGATACAGACCGGCCCATTCAGGAAGTCTATGATTTCAACCGTCGTGTGTTTGAGGAAGACAAGGCTATCGTGGAAGCCCAGAAACCGGAATGCCTGCCGCTTGATCCGACGCTCGAAGCGCATGTCATGGCAGACCGAAGCTCAATCGCCTATCGCCGCGCCCTGCGGGAGCGTGGATTCAGCCAATTCTTTACGGTATGATCGAAAAAATCATGTCGAAACAAGGATTTTTACACGCGGTTCGTGGTGAGATCATCTCTGTTCCTCATCACCCCCAACACCATGGCAATGCCGCCATCCGCCATGACCCTGATGGCATGCTGGTGTTTGAAAACGGTATCCTCATTGCACGTGGCCCCTATGCCATCATCGCAGAACAATTTTCTGATGTTCCGGTCACACATTATCCGGGCAAGCTCATCATTCCGGGACTGATCGACACGCATGTTCACTACCCGCAGACAGGGTGCATTGCCTCCCATGGATCGCAGCTTCTGGAATGGCTCAACCGCTATGTTTTTCCAGAGGAAATGAAGTTTTCAGATCCTGCCTACGCACAATCCTCAGCAGAATTTTTTCTGGATGAGCTTCTGCGCAACGGCACCACCACAGCACTGGTTTTTGCCACGGTGCATGCGACCTCGGTCAATGCCCTGTTTGAAGCCGCCAGTACACGCAACATGCGGATCGTCTCCGGCAAGGTTCTGATGGATCTCGGCCCGGAGCATCTGCATGATACGGTCGAGACCGCCCGTGATGACACACACGGGCTGATAAAACGGTGGCATGGCCGCAATCGGCTCGGCTACGCCATTGTGCCACGCTATGCACTGTCCTGCACGGATGCCCAGTTGCACCTTGCTGCCGATCTGCTTGGGGCCTATCCCGATACGCTGTTTCATACGCATCTGGCCGAGAGCGTGGCCGAATGCTCCGCTGTAGCAGAGCGGTTTCCGCCGCAGGCAGGGTATCGGGACTATCTCGACGTGTATGCGCAGTTCGGCCTGCTGACGGCCCGGTCCGTTTTCGCGCACGGTGTGCAGCTTGATGCCCGCGCCTTTCAGGCTCTGGCCGAGGCACAGGCCGGTATTGCCTTCTGCCCGACATCCAACAGCTTTCTCGGCTCCGGCCTGTTCAATCTGCAACAGGCTGAGCAGCATGGTGTTGGCATCGGTCTCGGCACGGATATCGGAGCGGGAACGAGCTTCTCCCTGCTGCATACGATGGGCGCAGCTTATCAGACCGGCCAGTTGCGCGGCACCAGTCTCGATCCTTTCACTGCGCTTTATCTGGCGACGGCGGGAGGCGCATCCATTCTCGGCTTGCGCGACCGGATCGGCGCGCTGGAAGAAGGGCAGGAGGCCGATTTCGTGGTGCTTGATCCTGCCGCAACCCCTTTGCTGGCCCGCCGCACGCAAGGCCACTCAACGGGAGGACATTCACTGGCGGATCGTCTGTTCGCCCTGCAAATTCTGGGCGATGACCGTGCCGTGGTGGAAACATATATTGCCGGATGCCCCTCCCGGCCCGGTCAGGCGGCCTCGCGGGCCAGCACGTGAAAAAAGCTGCCGCTTACGCGCCCGCGTATCCCGCCTGCCAAGCCGAGCACACGCCCTTCCGCATCTGACAAACGTGCCAGAGGAGCATCACTGCCGGGATCGATCACCCGTGCATAATGGAATTCATGCCCGCGTAGTACCGCTCCCTGCGGCCCAAGCACGCTTGTGTCCTCCAGAATGGCCTGCCTGTATCCAAGATTGAGTCGCCGTTGCCGGAAACTGGTGACATGGGACAACAGGGAGAGCATGGGATGGATGACGCCCTCCGCATCTTCCAGACCGGCCCCAAGCGCCATATAGCCGCCACACTCGCCATGCACCGCACCCTGCTCCGCCGCCCGGAGCATTCCGGACCTGAAACTGGAGGCAGCGGCAAGCCGTGCGGCATGCAGCTCCGGGTAGCCGCCGGGCAGCCAGACCGCATCACAATCCTCAGAAGGAGGCTGATCGGCCAGCGGTGAGAAACAAACGATCTCAGCCCCCTCCCTGCGCCACCCGGCCAGCATATGCGGGTAGGCAAAGCTGAACGCATCATCCCAGGCCAGTGCGATCCTCTGTCCCGGAGGCGGAAGCAGGGGTGCGGAATCCTCTCGGGGGGGCAAAACAACCGGAACGGCTGCGGACAGGATCGCATCAAGATCAAACGATGCCTCCGCAACATTGGCCAGCGCCTCGAACAGAGCCGGTAATGTGCCATGCTCCCGTGCCTGCACCAGCCCCAGATGCCGCTCGGGCAGCGAGGGCACTGCCCCACGCCTCACGGTTCCCAATAGCGGCAGCCCGGCACGCTTCATGGCATGGGCCACGCCCCCTGCATGGCGGTCACTGGCGAGGTTATTGGCAATCACCCCCGCCAGACGCACCGCGGGATCGTGGGTAGCAAATCCCCGTGCCACCGCCGCAGCACTTTGCGACTGACCGCTGACATCCAGCACCAGCAGAACCGGCACGCCGAAACGGGCCGCAAGATCAGACGCCGCCCCCATCCGTCCCGGCTGACTGCCGCCCCCATCGAACAACCCCATGGAGGCCTCGATCAGGATCAGATCGGTCTCTACGGCCAGTTCCGTCCAGATCGCATCCAGCGCAACAGGCGGCATTGCCCAGCTATCCAGATTAAAGCAGGGCAATCCAACCGCTTCGGCATGAAAGGCCGGGTCGATATAGTCGGGACCGTTCTTCGCAATCCGCACCCGCACCCCACGCCGGCGCAAAGCCAGAGCAAGGGCCAGCGTTACGGTCGTCTTGCCGGAGCCTGATTTCGGCGCGGCCACCATCAGTGCTTTCGCCGCCGTCATGAAAGCCGCTCCCGGCCCGGTCTGTCCTGCACAGCATGATCCTTTTTCATCGCGCCGACCTTCTGACACGTCATGGCGATGTGCAAGGCGCGGTTTCGCGTTACACTCGGTGCCGTGACCTCATCCCCTTCCCTCCGGCGCGGATGGACCACCGGCGCCTGCGCCACCGCGGCAGCCCGTGCGGCCTTCTCGGCGCTTCATACCGGGTATTTTCCCGATCCGGTGGAAATAGCCCTGCCCGGAGGAGCGAGGCCGCTTTTTGCGCTGGCTGATCACCGGATCATGACGGAAACCCCCGATGGCATCGCCGCCATGGCCGGGGTGATCAAGGATGCCGGAGACGATCCCGATGTCACGCATGGCGCCATGATCCGCGCCACCGTGCGCAGCCTGCCGGACAAGGTCGGGCTGGTGTTCCGCGCCGGAGCGGGCGTCGGCACCATCACCCGTCCCGGCCTGCCCCTGCCCCCCGGCGAACCCGCCATCAATCCGGTTCCCCGCCAGATGATTGCTCAGGCCATTACCGAGGAAGCCGCGAGGCTGGGATGCGCACCCTCCGCCAGTATCGAGATTTCCATTGACCACGGCAGTGAACTGGCAGAGCGCACGCTGAACGGGCGTCTTGGCATTGTGGGTGGCCTATCAGTGCTGGGAACGACCGGGATCGTGGTGCCATTTTCCTGCTCGGCCTGGATCGACAGCATCCATCGCGGCATCGACGTGGCCCGTGCCAGCGGTCTCCGTCATATTGCGGGCAGCACGGGCCATGCCTCGGAACAGGCGGTGAAAAAACTGCATGCCCTGCCCGATACCGCGCTGATCGAAATGGGAGATTTCGTCGGCGGCATGTTGAAATATCTCCGCCGCCATCCTCTGCCGCGCCTGTCCATTGCGGGAGGGATTGCGAAAATCACCAAGCTGGCACAGGGAAGACTCGATCTACACTCCCGGCGAGGACATGTGGATATGGAGGCGCTGGGCAATCTGGTCAGCACCATGGGTGGCAGTCCCGCACTCGCCTCACAGCTTGCCGCCGCGAACACCACGCCAGAAGCATTTGCCATCGCCGCCCATGAAGGCTTCCCGCTGGGCGATACGATGGCATGTCGCGCATGGGAAATCGCAGCCAGTCAGTTGCAAGGCACCGGGATCATGCTGGATGTGCTTATCTTCAGCCGTGACGGCCAGCTGATGGGCCGCCACGAACAGAAAAGCTGAGCCTGTTACGACTGTCCGCCACGGAAACGACGGCGATAATCGGTGTCATACAGCGCGCTGTTCTGAAAATCGCCTTCTCCCAGTGCCGGCCCGACCAAAATCAGGGCGGTACGTTCCTCCGCCCCCGCCTCCACCAGCGCCACGATGTCGGCGAGCGTGCCGCGATAAAGGGCTTCCTCCGGCCAGCTTGCCCGCGCCGCCACACAGACCGGACAGTCCGCGCCATAAAAAGGGAGTAACCGTGTGACCACATCCTGCAAAGCGTGCACGGCCAGATGGATCGCCAGCGTTGCTCCCGTCGCGGCAAAGGCTTCCAGCGTTTCGCGGGACGGCATGGCGGAGGCACGGCCAGAGACACGTGTCAGCACCACGCTCTGTGCTATACCCGGCAAAGTCAGCTCCCGCCCGATCACCGCCGATACAGCGGCAAAGGCAGGAACGCCCGGGGTGAAACTGGTGGGAATACCCATCTCTTCCAGTCGCCTGCGCTGCTCGGCCACCGCGCTGTAGATCGACAGATCGCCGGAATGCAGACGCGCAACATCCAGCCCACGTTCATGCGCGGAGCTGCAATACGCCATGATCCCCTCCAGATCGAGCGATGCCGTATCAATGATCTCCGCTCCGGGCGGGCAATGTTCCAGCAGAGCGGGAGGAATGATCGATCCGGCATAGAGACAGACCGGGCAGGCAGCGATCAGATCGCGCCCGCGCACTGTCATCAGATCAACCGCCCCCGGTCCTGCACCGATGAAATGAACCGTCATGTCATATCCTCTATTGCCGGCCCTATATTGCCGGTGCCGCCGCCAGCGCACAGGACACGCCATCAGCCGCGATACGCGGCAGGATCAATTGTGCCTGCGGTCCCGCTGCCGCCAGTGCAACCGCCTCAGCCACCGAGGACAGACCAGTTGCTCGCAACGCCGCCGGCGAGCGGGTCACGCAGCGATGCTGCACGGTCTGTAAAGCCGCCATTGTCATCACCTGTACCGGATAAGCAAGGTGCGTCAGCGCTTCCATCAACCCTTCCGCTCCGGTACGAAATTCGGGAATCGCCACGATACTGAAAGGGGCCGTCTGCGCCGCCTGATGCAACAGCGCGAACACCGCTTCTGCCACACAGAGCGGGCGGCAACCGATCCCTGCCACAATCAGCCTTCTTTCAGTCATGAAGCGGCTTCCGCCAGACCCATTGCGTCACCGTCATGGCGGGGCGGAACGCATGCAGGCGTCCCACCTCACCCACCGTCGCAACCGAAAGCCGTGTCAATCTGCCGCCATGGGTCTGATATATCCCGGCCAGCAAAGCCTCTGTCTCCAGCGTCACGGCATTGACCACCAGCCGCCCGCCGGGGCGCAGTTCTGCCTGACAGCGGCTGATCATGACTTCGGAACAACCTCCACCGATGAAAACCGCATCCGGTACGGGGAGGCCATCCAAAGCCTCCGGCGCACGCCCTTCGATCATGCTCAGGCGAGGCACGCCAAGCTGATGGGCATTCTGCCGCCCACGCTGCGCCCGCACCGTATCAGCCTCGATACCGATCGCCCGCATGGATGGATGATGTCGCAACCACTCGATCGCGATCGAGCCGGACCCGCATCCTATATCCCATAGCAATTCTCCCCGATGCGGAGACAATGCCGCCAGTGTCGCCGCACGCACATTCTGCTTGGTGATCTGCCCATCATGCGCGAAGCACGCATCCGGCAGGCCGGCACTCAATGGAAGAATATGCGCCGTCTGGTCTGCGACCACCTCAACCGCCAGCATGTTCAGCGGCATGATATCAGAGAAGCTGAAGGTCTGCGCTTCACTGTTACGAATACGCTCCGCCTCCCCCCCCAGCGCCTCCATCAGCCAGATTCTGCTGGAACCAAAGCCAAGCCGTGTCATCTCTCCGGCCACCAACCCCGGCGTCGAAGCATCTGCAGACAAAATCAGAATCCGCCCGTCCGGCTGAAGAAACGGATACAATGTCTCCAGAGGACGTCCGCATAGAGAGATTGTTTCCGTCTCCGCTTCTGCCCAGCCGAGCGCTGAGCGCGCCAGAGACAGGCAGGATGGCACAGGAATACAAAACCATTCCTCCCGCGCCAAAGCATCCGTCAACCATGGACCAATTCCGTAGGCAAACGGATCCCCCGAGGCCAGCACAGCCACTTTTCGTCCCCGTTTCTCCATCAAGGCAGGCAGGGAAGAGGATAGCGGGCTGGACCATGGAATGCCGGCTTCCCCGATCAGCGAAGCCGCCAATGTCAGATGACGGGTGCCGCCATAGACATAATCAGCCTCCACCAGCCATTGCCTGGCCCGTTGACTCAACCCCTCGACACCATTCTCACCGATGCCCAGTATGCCGAGCCATGCTGTCCTGCCTGCGGGCGCACTCACGGCGAATTCTCTTGATGCATATACCATCCGATCCGACACGCTGCCTGATACTGGGTGGCACCAGCGAAGCCTCCGCCCTCGCACGCCTGCTGGCAGGCGATGAGCGGTTTGCTCCACTGCTTTCCTTCGCCGGACGCACACGCTCCCCTGTTCTGCCACCGATCCCCTGCCGCACGGGAGGATTCGGGGGGGCCGGCGGACTGGCCGCGATGCTGGAACAGGAAGGAATGCATGCGCTGATCGACGCGACCCATCCTTTCGCCGCCCGCATCTCCGCCAATGCGGCTGAGGCAATCGCGATGCGGCCTTTGCCGTTTCTTGGCATCGTCAGACCGGCATGGCAGCCGGTTGCGGGCGATCGCTGGCATAGGGTGGACTCGCTTGAAGAAGCCGCCGCTGCGCTCGGCATGAGACCGCGCCGGATTTTTCTGACGATCGGTCGGCAGGAACTGGCTCCTTTCCGTGCCTGCCCATGGCATCACTACATCATTCGCAGCGTCGATGCGCCGGAGCCGCATCAGCTGCCGCCACAGGCCACGGTTCTGACGGCCCGCGGCCCGTTTGCAACGGATGATGAAATTGCCCTGCTGCACGCTCATCGGATTGACGGCATCGTGACCAAAAACGCCGGTGGCAGCGCAACAGAAGCAAAACTCGCTGCATGTCGCGCGCTCGGTCTGCCCGTCTGGATGGTGCGCAGGCCGGTGATTGCATCCCCATCCAATACCGTCACCACGGCGCAGGAAGCCATGCACTGGCTGGAGATGCTGCATCATGAACGCGTGACCGAGCGTGGGGCATAAACCCAGTACTCATCAGCAGATTTCGCAATCAGGCGCGTTGCCTCCGTGCAGATCAGCACAAGAGTTCGCATATCGGCCAACGCCGCTTTTGCTTCCCGCAAGGGACGCACGAGCAGTTTTTCATCGGGACGCGTGACGGCACGGGCGAAAATCACCGGAACCTCCCCTGGTAATAACGCCCGCAGCAGATCGAATGCTTCATCCAGTTGCCATGGACGCGCGGCAGAAACCGGGTTGTAGAGAGCCATGGCAAACCCTGCCTCTGCCGCCGCACGCAGACGATGCAGCAGCAGATCCCACGGCTTCAGATTATCCGACAACGACAGGACGCAGAAATCATGCCCCAGCGGCGCACCGGCCCGCGCCGCCGCTGCGAGGCAGGCGGAAATGCCAGGCACGACTTCGATATCCAGGCCGGCCCAGGCCGGATCGCCACTTTCCACCACCTCGAACACCGCGCTGGCCATACCAAATACGCCTGCATCACCGCCCGAAACCACCGCCACACATCTTCCCGCCTGTGCCATGCTCAGCGCATGACGAGCTCGGACCAGTTCTTCCCGGTTATCGCTGGGATGAAGGCTCAGGCCCGGCCTTGCCGGCACACGTGACACATAAGGATGATAACCAACGACATCCGTCGCCAGTTCCAGCCATCGCATGGCATCGGGCGTCAACAGCCCGTCACTGCCCGGCCCCAACCCGATAATCCTGATCCAGCCCGCCATCGACGTTTTCCTAACGCGGTCCCTGCCGGCCCGGCACCAGAACGATGGAAAAATACGGAGCCTCTTCCTGCTTCAGAGCGTGGAGCGCACAAATCCGCTCTCCTTCCATCGTGCCGCGCTCGACATAGACGGCACGTCCAGACAAGGCCGCCCGTTCCAGCGCCATGCGGATTTTCGGCAGGTTACGACCTACTTTCATGATCACCGCAGCATCGCAACTGCGCAGCCTTGCCGTAAGCGTTTCCATATCCAGCGTGCCGGGCAGCACGGAAAGCACGTCATCACCGTGCAGCATCGGCACGCCTGCCTGCGTCCAGCAACCGCTCATTCCCGTCACGCCGGGAATCACCCGTGTGGGATACGCGCCACCCAACCGGTCAAACAGATACATGGAAGAACCATAGAAAAACGGATCGCCCTCGCAGAGCAGCGCAACATCCCGCCCGGCATCGAGAGCACTGGCAACACGCCGGGCAGCCTCATCATAGAATTGCGTGATCCCCTCCGCATAACGTGGATCACGCAGTGCGATCTCGGTCGTGTAGGGGTAGTCAAGCCGTATTTCCTCGATAGCAGCATGCAGATGCGGCCCGGCAATGCTTCGTGCATGGCCGTTGCGTCCGCGTTTTGCGAAAAAGGCAATCGCATCCACGCATCCCAGCAACCGGGCCGCCTTGAGCGTAATCAATTCCGGATCGCCCGGCCCCATCCCAACGGTGTAGAGTGTACCGACATGCCCGGTTACCATTCCGGTCGCATCATGGGGCGGGATCATTCGATTTCGCTCGCCAGCGCATTGAGCGCGGCTGCCGTCATAGCGCTGCCTCCGCGCCGCCCATGGACCGTCACAAAAGGAATCTTCTCTCCGGAGGGGGAACGATACGCTGCCAATGCCTGCTTGGATTCTACGGCGCCCACAAAACCCACCGGAATACCGATGATCGCCGCAGGCTTCGGCGCCCCTGCATCCAGCAATTCCAGTAATCGGAACAAAGCGGTCGGCGCATTCCCGATGGCGACGACCGCCCCACCCATCTTCTCAATCCACAAATCCAGCGCCGCAGCCGAACGTGTATTGCCGATCCGCCGCGCCAGTTCAGGAATACCCGGTGCATCAAGCAGGCAAAGCACCTTATTCTCCGCTGGTAAGCGCGAGCGGGTCACACCCTGCTCCACCATCTTGGCATCGCACAGGATAGGCGCTCCACCCCGCAAGGCCTGACGGGCGATCGGGACAAGATCGCCGCCAAACACGACATCCTTCGCAACATCGACCATGCCGCTGGCATGAATCATCCTCACCACGATTTGCGCCTGATCCTGCGTAAAGCCGGACAGATCGGCCTCGGCGCGAATGGTGGCGAAAGACTGCGCATAGATCGCAGCGCCCTCTTTCTCGTAATAATAGCGGGACGTCATGGCTCGGCCTTCGTCTGTAACGTGCCCAACACCTGCCGCAAGCTCAGCCCCCGCGCAACCGGCTTATCCAGAGGACCGCCATCCAGAATGAGATCATAGCCCTGCATGGTTCCAACCAGCGTGATGCTACGCGGCCCCCGCCCCGCACAGCCTTTGGCACAACCGGAGACATGGATATCCGCCCGGCCGAGCGCATCGAACAGACGCAGCGCATCCTCCTGCGTGCGCGCTACCGTAGCTGCGCAGGATGGGGCGCCCGGACAGGCCAGCAGGGTACGCCGCTGATCCCCGGCCGAGACAATCACGCCTAAAACGGACTCGGTGGCCCGCTCCAAAGCCTCCATGCGCGTGATTCCAGCCAGCAGCAGGCAGCGGAATGGGGAAAGGTAAAGCAGCCCATCCCCCTCCTCGGCAGCTATAGCGGCGATCCGTTCCAGCGTCTCCGCATCCATCTGCCCGAACAAGGGCTGGAGTGACAGCACGTCATTTTCTTGATCGTATCCCGCCCCCCTTGGGGCGGGTGGCGCAAGTGGCGCGATTGTGAGCTCCGTCATTCCAGCGCGACGCAGTATTTCCACCGAATCGTGTCCGGCCAGTGCCGTGCGCATACGGCCAGAAGTCTGCGTCATCAACCATGAGGTCAGGGCTGCGATCCGCTCCGGCACGGCATCGGCCAACACCAGCGCGGCCATGCTGCCACCATCCAGCGCCACCATGACGGCATCATCCTGCCATGTCAGACGTATATCGGCCGGCATGGCTGCAATCGGATACGCAGCCGGCACCTCATCCAGACAAAGCCCATATTTGGGGGGCAACCGGGGAGCCAGCGGCAGCAGCGCGACCTCTATCGCATCCGCCAGATGGCGCACTGCCTCCCCACAGAGCGGAGGCACTGTGACGATCCGCGCAGCCTCCCTCAGCGGATCGGCAGAGGCCAGGCCGGCTTCCACCATGGCATCGGCAAAAGGCTTCACCGTCTCCGGCGTGAAGCCACGCAGTTGCACATTCCCCCGCGAGGTCAATTGAATGATGCCACTCCCCCAAAGCCGGGCAGCCTGCGCCAGAGCATGCGCCGCTGCTACATCCAGACGCGCATGCGGCACCCGGACCCGGAGCAACAGGCCATCCCCCGATTCCATCGGTCGATAAAGAGAGGGGCACCAGCCGCGCCGCATCACGTCTCCAGAGCCTCCGTGCTGTCAGCAGCCAGACTGTTGCGACGGGGACGCCAAAGATCACGCCGGATGGCTTCCGCAAAGCGTGCTTTCATGGCCGCATGGGCCGATTCATTGGCCTGAGCCATGAAGGCATCGACTTCACTGTCCTCGATAATAGCGGAATACAGTGCCTCGAACTGCGCATCCAGCCGCTGCGGCAGCATGGCGGCAAAGGCGAACAGTCCTTCCACACCCCTGGCAATTTCCGCGGCGCCGCGAAAACCGTGCTGCATCATACCGCGCAGCCATACCGGATTGGCGGCACGGCCCCGGACGACGCGCGCCAGTTCCTCACTCAGCAACCGCATACGCGGGGTGCCCGCGGTAGACAGATCAGCATGATATAAGGTCGGAGCAGCCCCCAGCATGGCAGAAGCCGCTGCGAAGCCGCCCTCATGCGCCGCGACCTCGGTGGTATCCAGCAAATCGGTTTCGGCATTGTCCTGCTGGTGCAGGAATATATCGGCTTCCGCCACACGGGCGGCGAGACCATCCCGATCCTGCCCCGCCGCATGCTGGCCATAGGCATAGGAAGAGGCATCGAGATAGGCCGCGCCGAGTTCATCCCGGCTCTGCCATACACCCCGATCGGTCAGAGCCGTCGCTCCCGCGCCATAGCTGCCCGGCGGGGCCCCATAGATACGGACCGGACGCGCCTCCCCGCTTTCCGCCAGAGGATTCCAGCCCTCCGGCTCCTCCAGCGCCACCACCAGACCGACCGCCATGTCGAACAACGTCATCTGATCGGCGAAAACATCCCGGAACAAGCCGGAGACACGCAGCGTCACATCCACACGCGGACGGTCCAGCACGGCCAGCGGTACGGTCTCCACGCCTGATACTCGTGCCGAGCCTTCATGCCAGACCGGGCGCACCCCCATCAGCACCAGACCGAGCGCCAGATCTTCCCCCCCCGTGCGCATCGTGGCGCTTCCCCAGAGATCCAGCACCAGAGTACGTGGAGACAGCCCATGATCCCGCATATGGCGTTCCAGCAAAGCAGCCGCATTCCGCTCCGCCAGCACCCAGGCGGAGCGCGTGGGAACAGCCCGCGGATCAATCGCCGTCAGATTGCGCCCCGTGGGCAGCACATCGGCGCGTCCCCGGCTCGGTGCTCCGGCCGGACCGGGAGGGATGAAGCGCCCGTCCAGCGCCGCCAGCAGGGCATGCCGCTCTGCTCCGGCGCAGGCATCCAGCCGCACGGCAATACCGTCCTTATCCTGCCCGCCCGCCGCATCTGTAATAGAGGTGAGCAGAGCAGCACGACGCGCTTCATCCGGTGCCCGCCCGAATACATGCAGCCCGTCGCGAATCTGTATGTCCTTTACATCGCACAGAAAAGCATCGAGGCGTGCCAGTGCGGTATCTTCATCCTCCCCAGCGCTGACACCGCTTTCGGCAAGCAGCCCTGCCGCAGCGGCCCGATCCAGAATTTCCCTCTTCAGCAGCGCCGTACGGGCACGATCCAGACCATCAGCCGCCGCATATTCATCGAGCAATCGTTCGAGCATGCGTGCGTCTCCATGCAGCCCGGCCCGGCCTAACGGTGGCGTCAGATGACCGATCAGCACCGCGCCCAGCCGCCGTTTCGCCGCCGCTGCCTCCCCCGGATTATTGACGATGAACGGGTAGATCACCGGCAGGCCACGCAGCAATGCGGCCGGATAGCATGCCTCCGACAGCGCCACAGCCTTGCCCGGCAGCCATTCCAGCGTGCCATGCGCGCCCAGATGGATCATCGCATGCACATCCATTCGGCCGCGCAGCCACAGATAGAAGGCGGCATAGGCATGGCGCGGCGGTAAATCAGGATCGTGGTAACCGGCCTTACGATCCAGCCGCTCCCCGCGATCCGGCTGCACCGCCATCATGATATGGCCGCACTGCACGACCCGAAGATGGAAACACCCGTTTACGACGGAGGGATCATCCTCCGCGGCGCCCCATGCCTCTTCCATACGAAGGCGGGTCACCTCCGGCAACGTCATGAACAGAGACTGATATTCTGACAGGCTCATGATCGGATCAGGCGGCGCCAGACAGAGCATTCTTGCCAGCATAACCTCGTCGGGCAGTGTTTCTCCCGTCCGATATCCGGCCTTCTTCAGGTCATCGAGCATGGCCCGCAAGCTGGCAATGCTGTCGAGACCGACCGCATGCGCCGACTGCCCCTCCGCCCCCGGATAATCGGACAGCACCACCGCGATGCGTCGATCCTGCCGCCCCGTCTGCGCCAAACGCGCCCAGCCCAGTGCCCGGTCCGCCGCCATGGCGATACCGGCCTCGTAAGGCATATGCGCCGCCAGAGCAGCGCCATCCAGAGCCTCGCCATCCTCTGTCACGGTCAGGCTGGTATCCTGCTTGAACGATACCACGCCGCCCAGCAATCGGCCATCATATTCCGGCAGCACGACCTGCATCGCCAGATCGGACTGGCTCAACCCCCGTGTCGATTCCTGCCAGGCCGGACAGGTGGACGCGGACAGGACCAGCTGAATCACCGGCGCATCGGCTGCATCCAGTGGCGATGTCCCGTCCTCCCCGATCCGGGCTGAGAAACCAGTTGCATTCAGCACGACATGCGGACGCCACAGGCGCAGATGCTCCGCCGCGGAACGGGCGCAAGCAGGATTTTTCAGGCTGTCGATGAACACCGCGCTGACGCTGAAGCCTCGTGCGTGCAGGGCTTCCGTCATGGCTTCGACCGGGGCCATGTCTCCCGCCAGCCAGTAGGAGCGGTAGAACACCAGAACCGCCCTCAGCCCATCGGCCGCATGATCCCGGTCCTCCCGCCAGATGCCGAAGGACGGTACCTGCCGGACCGGCCATGCCTCATCAACTCCCTTGCCTGACAGCGACGTCATTACGCGCAGGGCAAAGCCGAGATTCTCTGGACCACCATGCCGACAATACATATCCAGACGGGTCCAGACCTCTTCCCGCACGGTGCCGAGAGCAAGCCATGCGGCTTTCGCCTCCCGGTCCGGCGGCCTGCCATCACCCGGAATGACTGCAAACGGAATCGCGCGGTTCCGGCACAGCGCAGCCAGTTCCTCCAACCCGTAACGCCAGTATTCTGCCCCGCCCAGCAGACGCAGCAGCACGGCACCCGACCCGGCCACGGTCTGCTCCAGATAGAGATCAACCGACATCGGATGACGCAGCCGGGCCAGATTGGCGAGGCGTAGCGTTATCCCCTCCACAGAGACATCCGCCCATCCGGTCCGGGCCGCGCCAAGATCGCTGTCGGAGAAGGACAGAAACACCACATCGCCCGGACTCTGGCCCAGCTCCTGCGCCTGATCCGCCTGCTCCAGTGACCGCGTTTCCCGGACCAGCAGATGCATCAGGCAGGCACCGGAGCGCCCAGACCGCTGTTGATCAGCGATGCCTCGATAGCAGCACGGTCCAGACCATTACGACCGATGATGACAAGCTGCCCCTGCCGCACCTCACCTGGCTTCCACAGACGATCGAAAGACTGGCGGAACCGTGTGCCAACCCCCTGCACCACGCCGCGCATGGGCCTGCCCTGCACCGGGACGAACCCTTTCATACGCAGAATGTCATGCGCCTCCGCCAACGGACGCAGCAGGGCGGCCACACGATCCAGATCGTCCTGTTCTTTCAAAGGAACGACGAAGCTTTCGAAATCATCGTGTTCATGCTCGCCATCCACGCTGTCATGATGCGATGGCCGTGCAGAAAGATCGTTCTCCGCCGCGGCATGCAGACCCAGCAGCACGGCGGGGTCCACCTGTCCTTCTCTGGTGGCGATCACCTTGACCGCACGCGGCAGATGCCGTTCCACCTCTTCCCGCACTGAAACGAGCGTCGCATCATCCAATTGGTCGGCTTTGTTCAGCAGCACGAGATCGGCCGCAGAAAGCTGATCCTCAAACACCTCGGCCAGCGGATTGTCATGGTCAAGATTCGGGTCCTCCGCACGCTGCCGCGCCACTTCCTCCGGATCATCGGCGAAGCGACCTGACGCCACGGCAGGGGCGTCCAGCACCGTCACCACGCCATCCACCGTTACCCGGCCTTTCACACCCGGCCAGTTGAACGCTTTCAGCAGAGGCTTCGGCAGAGCAAGGCCGGAGGTCTCGATCAGGATATGCTCAGGTGGCTGGGCGCGGCCCAGCAACGCCTCAATGGTTGGCAGGAAATCATCGGCGACCGTGCAGCACAGACAGCCGTTGGCCAGTTCGACGATATTATCCTCGGTGCAGCCCTCGATGCCGCAGCTTTTCAGCAGATCGCCATCAATTCCAAGAGAACCGAACTCATTGACGATGATGGCAATACGACGACCGCGCGCAGCACTCAGCACATGCCGCACCAAAGTCGTTTTGCCCGCGCCGAGAAATCCGGTCACGATGGTCGCGGGAACGGGAGAGGTAATGGCCATGACTATTCTTTCTCGCACAGAATACGGTCGTCCAGAGACCGGTCAGGGTGCGCGAACAGATAATCGCCTCCAGACCACTGGCCTGAAGCGGAAAGACGATCCCGGCGCACCCCGCGCGGTTTCGCGATCCGGACGATGGCAGGTCTCCTGGCTTACGGATCAGACGTATTCCACCTGCCTTCCCAATCCCGTATCCGGGATCAGTGGCGATACGGTGCTCCGGGTTTATTCTCCGGAGCAGACCGGGCAAAACACTCTCCGCCTACAGTTGCGGGGGCAGCCGCGACATCGCACAACCAACGGACGGGCCGGAGCATGTGCTGGATCGCGTTCCCTTTTCATTTTCCGGCACGGAGATCGGTCCGCACGGAAAAACCATCGTGCAGGGATTTAGGAGCCGCCGCCTGATGAAGTCAAACATGATCATGCCGAATGCGGCGGCAACAACGCGCTGGCCGCATGCGACCCTGATCATCGGCGGCGCACGATCCGGGAAAAGCCGCCATGCCGAGGCGCTGATCACCTCTCTGCCTTCCCCATGGCGCTATATCGCCACCGCGCAGGCCTTCGATGCGGAGATGCGGACGCGGATTGCCGCACATCGCGCCGCACGGCTCGCTGGCTGGGAAACCGTCGAGGCTCCGCTGGATATCGCCACAGCCCTGATCGAGCATCCGGCACGCCCTGTGCTGGTGGACTGCCTGACCCTGTGGCTGAGCAACCTCATTCTGGGCGAACATGATCTGCCAGCCGCTATGGAAGCATTTGAAAACGCGCTGACACACCGCAACGCCTGCACCATTCTGGTTGCCAATGAGGTCGGGCTGGGCATAGTCCCTGACAATGCGCTGGCACGCCGCTTTCGCGATGAGGCCGGATTGCTGAACCAGAGGATCGCGGCAGGCGCGGATCGCGTGCTGCTGATCGCGGCAGGGTGCGCCCTGCCGCTCAAACAGCCTGATGGGGGAAGCCTGCGATGACGGAAACACCGGGAACCGGGACGGAAGAAGAACGCCGCCACCGGGACAAGATGGCCCATCGCAAGGCGGTGCAGGATGCCGAGGTTGCCTCCAAGACACAGGAAAAAGGGCTGCTGATCGTCCATACAGGGCCGGGCAAGGGCAAATCGACCGCCGCCTTCGGTCTGATGCTGCGCAGCCTGGGCCGAGGCAAACGATGTGCTGTGGTGCAGTTTATCAAGGGGGCCTGGTCAACCGGAGAGCGCGACGCCCTGACCGCGTTCGGAGACCGCATCGAATGGCACACGATGGGCGAGGGCTTTACGTGGGAAACGCAGGACAAGGCGCGCGATATCGCCGCCTGCCGCCGGGCCTGGGATCAGGCACTCAGCCTGTTGCAACGCTCCGACATCGACCTGCTGGTTCTGGATGAGCTGAATATCGCCCTGCGCTACGACTATCTCACGCTGGAAGAAGTGTTGCAGGGGCTTTCCACCCGCCCTCACATGCAGCATGTCGTCATGACCGGGCGCAATGCGAAACCTGGTCTGATCGAGGCCGCCGACCTTGTCACCGAAATGACCGCCGTGAAGCATCATTTCTCCGCCGGGGTAAAGGCGCAGGAAGGAATCGAGTTCTGAGCCGTGCCCTCATGATACAGGGAACCGGCTCCTCGGTCGGGAAGTCCCTGCTGGTGGCCGGGCTGGCCCGTGCGCTCACACGGCGCGGGCTGGTCGTGCGCCCGTTCAAGCCGCAGAACATGTCCAATAATGCCGCCATTGCCGCTGACGGTGGTGAAATCGGCCGGGCACAGGCTCTCCAGGCCCGCGCCTGCCGGATCAGCCCTTCCCATCACATGAATCCCGTCTTGCTGAAGCCGCAAAGCGAGATCGGCACGCAGATCGTGGTGCAAGGAAAAGTCCATGGTCAAGCCACAGCCCGGGCCTATCAGGCCATGAAGCCACAGCTTCTGGGGGCCGTGCTGGAAAGTTTCGGCATTTTGCGGGAACAGGCCGACATCGTACTGGTGGAAGGGGCTGGCAGCGCCTCTGAAATCAATCTGCGTGCAGGCGACATCGCCAATATGGGCTTTGCCCGCGCCGCTCATGTTCCAGTGATCATTGCGGGTGACATAGATCGCGGCGGTGTCATTGCCGCGCTGGTCGGCACCAAAACCGTGCTGGACCCGGACGATGCCGGCATGGTGCGCGGTTTTCTGGTGAATCGCATGCGCGGCGATCCATCGCTGTTCGCGGAAGGGATGCGACTGATCGAACAGCAAACCGGCTGGGAAGCGCTCGGACTGGTACCGCATTGCGAGGCCGCCCGTGCCCTGCCGGCCGAAGATGCCGCGGATCTTCTGCGCGGCCTATCAGCCCCGACAAGACTGGGAAACACCGTCATTGCCGTGCCGATGCTGCCGCATATTGCCAATTTCGATGATCTCGATCCTCTGACCGCCGAAGATAGTGTGACACTGGTCATGGTGCCGCCAGGACAAGCCCTGCCAGTGGCGGATGCGATTATCATTCCGGGATCGAAAACCGTCATCGCCGATCTGGCGGCTCTCCGTCACCATGGCTGGGATATCGATATTCTGGCGCACCGGCGCAGAGGACGGAGCATCATCGGTCTGTGTGGAGGCTATCAGATGCTGGGGCGTGCTATTCACGATCCGCAAGGGTTTGAAGGGCCCGCCGGCAGCGCCGCCGGGCTGGGGCTGCTGGAGATCGAGACTGTGCTGGAGCCGCATAAAATTCTGACCCCGCGCAGCGGTCATCTCTTCAACCATGATGTGCCAGTCAGCGGCTATGAAATGCATATGGGGGTCACGACCGGCGCAGGATTGCGGCGCCCCTTTCTGTCGCTCGGTCCCGATGCGCCGGAAGGATGCGTGTCAGCAGATGGGGTGGTGGTGGGAACCTATCTTCACGGTCTGTTTCATGGGGGAGCCTTCAGGCGTCACCTGCTCGAGACCCTTGATGTGAGCAGCCATGGGGGCGATCACGAGGATGCTGTCGAGCATGCTCTTGATGCGCTGGCCGACCATATGGAGGCGCATGTCGCTATCGACCGGCTGCTGGCCCTGTCAGCATGAGATGCGGTTCAGCCAAACGCCACGGCAGCGATCAGGGTCAGCAGCACAAGCAGCCAGAGCAGCAGACAGGCCCGACGAAACAGCCCGAGTGCGCGCAGGATATTCCCCCCATCAGCGTCCTTGCGGCCATGCCCCATCCAGGCATCCTCAACCGCGACACCATGATACAGCCGGGGACCCGCCAGACGCAGTCCGAGCGCACCGGCCATGGCGGCCTCCGGCCAACCCGCATTGGGGGAACGGTGCAATCCGGCATCCCTCCTTATCGCGATGAAAGCCTCCGCCCGCCGCTGGCCTGCTGCAAGGGCAAGACACAAAGCCGCAAGCCGGGAGGCAGGCAGATTCACAAGATCATCCAGACGCGCCGCCGCCCATCCGAACATGGCATAGCGGGGCGACAAGTGGCCGATCATGCTATCCGCCGTGTTGATGGCCTTGTAAGCAACAATACCCGGCAGCCCCGCCAGCAGACACCAGACAGCAGGCGCCACCACTCCATCGGAGAAATTCTCGGCCAGGCTTTCGATGGCCGCACGGGAAATGCCGGCCTCATCCAGCGCCGCGACATCACGCCCCACGATCATGGCAACAGCCTCCCTGCCACCGGACAGGCCATGACGATGCAACCCCTCCGCCACGGCAGCGACATGCTGATACAGGCTTTTCTGCGCGATCAGGGCCGAAACCGGCAGGGCAGACATCAGCATGACGCTCCAGAGCGGAAACCAGCGCAGAGCCAGATACGTCATGCCGATAGCAGGCAGCACTGTGACCGCCAGCAGCAGAATCATGCTCACAATCCCGAACACTCTCCGCAAGAGCGGGGAAAAAGCAGGTCGGTTGCCAAATCGCTCCAGCAGCGTGATCAGAGCGCCAATCCACTGCACCGGGTGGCCAAGCCAACGCTGAAGCAAGGCTGGATATCCGAAGCCCGCATCAAGACAGAGCGCCACCAGCAGGATCAGCGCATGCGCCGGAAACAGGGCATGCCAGAAGGAAGAGCCGTCGAAATGCATCATCCGGGATGGGGTGCCGCGTGAGCATCGGAAAAGCAAGCCTTCCATCTCATGGTGGCCGGATCTCCGCCTTTCGCCGTTCCAATCCCGATGCGCCGACCCCGGTGCTGGATCTCTCCACCGGGATCAATCCCTTCGCCTACCCTCTCCCCGCATTGCCCGCCCATGCATGGAGCGCCCTGCCCGATCCCGATGACCTTGCCACACTGGAACGGATCGCGGCCGAGCAATACGGTGTCGCCGATGCATCCCGGGTCGTGGCCGCCCCCGGATCACAGAGCCTGATCGGCTTGCTGCCGCTCTGCCTGGGCGGTCAAAACCGGATCGTGAATATTGTTGGCCCTACCTATGCAGAACACGCAGCATCCTGGGTGCTGCATGGGCACCGCATCGTCCAGACATGCAGCTTCCCCGATCCAGATCAAAAATTGGAAGCCAGCATCAGCATTGTCTGCAATCCTAATAATCCCGATGGTACACGCTACACACTATCCGATCTGTACATCCTGTCTGATCGCATGGCTGATCGGAACGGATGGCTGATCGTCGATGAGGCCTTTGCCGATTTGGAGAGGGGAATCAAAAGCATTGGCACGATACAGCATTCTGCCGCCATTGGTCTTCGTTCTTTTGGAAAAGCCTATGGCTTGGCGGGGCTGAGGCTTGGTTTTGCGATTTTACCGCCAGACCATGCTGATTTTCTGCGGCGTATTTTGGGGCCGTGGCCGGTCTCTGGTGCTGCGATCACCATTGCCCGAGCAGCCCTGATGGATCATGCGTGGCGGCAAGCAACCATGACGCGTCTTGAGGCAGCGACGGAACGTCTGGATGCGTTATTGATTTCAAAAGGGTTCGAGATTCTCGGGGGAACCAGCCTGTTCAGACTAACCCGTCACCCGGACAGTATGATGATTTATGACCGGCTGAATAAAGCGGGTATCATGACAAGGCGCTTTGATTGGGATGATCGCCTGTTCCGTTTCGGGTTGCCCGAAAGCAACCATGACTGGAACAGGCTTGATCACGCATTGAGCTAAAATAAAGATGAGATCAAAAGAAATAAAAAGCCCGGTGCCCGAAGGCACCGGGAAGTGGTTGGAAATATCATGTCCCAGGGAGGACATGCCTCGACGATTTACTCGACGGCAAACACCGTGAGCACACCGCCAAGCTGCGTGTAGCTGGACAGAGCCTTGTAGGCACCGACCGCACCCAGACCTTCGGTGTCGCCCGCCAGACCAGCGGCCATACCGATACCGGCCCAGCCACCGACGCCGGACAGAACGGCGATGTATTCCTTACCCTTATGTTCGTAAGGCGTGACATTGCCGATGATGCCAGACGGGGTCTTGTATTTGTAGAGCAGCTTGCCGTTCTTGGCATCGACTGCCTTCAGGAAGCCATCCAGCGTGCCATAGAACACGACACCGCTATCCGTCGACAAAGCACCAGCCCAGACGGAGAAGGTTTCCGGGATCGACCAGTTGATCTTACCCTTGTCCACATCATAAGCGATGAAGTTGCCCAGATGATCCTCACCCGCAGGCGGGAACATGGAGAGCGTGGCACCCACGAAAGGCTGACCGGCGGTATAGGACACCTTGAACGGCTCGTAATCCATGCAGACATGGTTCGTCGGCACGTAGAACATATGAGTCTTCGGATCGAACGAAGCAGGCTGTTCGTCCTTCGAGCCCAATGCGGCCGGGCAGATACCCTTCGTGTTGTGATCTTCACCACCGGCTTCAGTGGAGTATTTCTTCACACGATCAGGCAGACCGGTCTTCAGATTTACACCCGTGGCCCAGTTCACCGCCGGATCGAACTTGTTCGCCTGCAGCAGCTCACCCGTCACACGATCAAGCACATAGGCGAAGCCGTTACGGTCGAAATGCACCAGCGCCTTGGTTTCCTTGCCGTTCACCTTGGTGTTGGCAAGAATCATTTCGTTGATGCCGTCATAGTCCCATTCGTCGTGCGGGGTCATCTGATAGACCCACTTTGCAACGCCGGTATCCGCATCACGAGCGAAAACGGTCATGGACCACTTGTTTTCACCAGGACGCTGCACCGGGTTCCAGGTGCTGGGGTTACCAGAGCCGTAATAGACAAGGTTGGTGTCCGGATCATAGGAAATCCAGCCCCATGTGGAACCGCCACCCGTTTTCCACTGATCGCCCTGCCAGGTCTTGATGGAGCTGTCCTTACCGACAGGCTTGCCCATTGCCGTGGTCTTGTCATCGAACAAAATCTGATCGTCCGTGCCGACAGAATACGCCGTCCAGGCCTTTGAACCATCCTTCAGGTTGTAAGACATCAGGCGGCCCTGAATACCGAATTCACCGCCGGAGATGCCGACCATCACCTTGTCTTTGATGACCAGCGGTGCAGAGGTACCGGTTTCGCCCTTCTTGGCGTCGCCTGTCATAACCTTCCACACTTCTTTGCCGGTCTTTGCATTCAGCGCGACCAACCCGTTATCCGCCTGGTGAAGGATGATCTTGCCATCACCGTAAGCCACGCCGCGATTCACGGTGTCACAGCACATGACCGGAATAACATCCGGATCCTGCTTCGGCTCATACACCCAGATGATACGGCCATTGTCGTTCAGATCAAGGGCGAACACCTTGTTCGGGAACGGCGTATGCACATACATGACATCGCCGATGATCAGCGGACCACCTTCATGGCCGCGCAGGACGCCGGTGGAGAAGCTCCATACCGGACGCAGCTTGCTGGCATTGGCAACCGTAATCTGCTTCAGGGCGCTGTGGCGCTGGTTTGCATAATCACCAGCAGGCATCGACCAGTTTGCAGAATCCTTGGACAATTTCACCAGCTCATCATTTGCCTGAGCCTGGAAAGAAACCGCCAGAGCGCCGATGCCCAGCATCATGGCACAAACACGGGACAGCGTTTGCTGTTTCATAGAGACCTTTCCCCTGATTATAATTTTATTGTGGATTGTTCTTGGAGTTTTTGTGATGGACCTGATCCCGGAGGCTGTTTGCCACGAGACGTTGGACCATCTGAAAGCAATGGAAATTTCAGCGATGCATATTCCATCGTCTCCTTCAGTCGTGAAACCGGAGCAGTCGAAAACTCCGTCGACGCAGGACCACCGAAAACAATACAGCCAGGAAAGCGGCTGACGTTTCGATCCCTGCCCATCACGCCTTGGCGCGATGCCATGAGACTTCACCTGACCGGCGATAGAGGAAATCTCTTTCCTAAGAGAATTGTTATTTCAGCTTTTGGGACTAAGTCAACATGCTTTTGCATTAACTGCAAAATAATATCCGCATAATCCGATAAACGATTATTGTGCAACGCACAAAAAAGAACGATTTTTATTCTCGCAGTGCAGCAAAAAGTGCGTGATGGCCGAAATAGCCTCTCAGCCGAGCAATTCATTGTAAACGTCCAATGTCGCTCTCTGCATCGCATCCGTGGTGTAACGCTCCAGCACTTTCTGTCGTGCCCGCCATCCCGCATCTGCCCGCACATCCGGCGGCAAGGACAGTGTTTCGGCCAAAGCAACTGCCAACGCCTCCACATCCCCCGGCGGAACCAGCAAACCACTGACCCCATGCTCCACCGTTTCCCGTGGCCCTCCGAGATCGCTGGCAATAACCAGCCGCCCCATCGCCTGTGCCTCAATGACTGTTCGCCCGAACGGTTCCGCTTCCAGCGATGCATGCACCACACAATCGGCGAGGCTTAATGCGGCCGGCATATCATCACAAATACCGCCTAACCGGATCTGGCCGGCAATACCGTTTTCTTTCGCGCGCTCCATCAGGGAACGGGCATAATCCTGCTGCCCTTTATCTCCCCCGATAAAAACACAGATCACATCCGGGCGCTGAAGGCGACCCAAAGCATCAAGCAGAACGTGCTGCCCCTTCCACCGGCTGAAACGCGCCGGCATCAGAACAAGGGAAAAAACATCCCCTTCCGGCAACTTCCATTGCTGCGCCAAACGCTGAATACGGAGGCCGGTGATCGTGGCGGGGTCGAACAGCATCGGATCGACACCGCGGGGGATAATGCGCAGCCGGTCGGGTCCCACCCCATGACGCTGCGCCACCAGCGCCGCCACATGCCGGCTGATCGCAATGACGCGATCCCCTTTTGCCATCACCGCATTATAATGTCGTTTAAGGGGGAAGGACTCGCTGTACACACCGTGATATGTCGTGACAAACGGAATCCCCGTGCGACGTGCAGCCCGATACGCTGCCCAAGCCGGTGCACGGGAACGTGCATGGACCAGCCGAACATCTTCCAGACGGATCAGCCGCTCCAGCGTGCGGGCATTGCGGAGAATCCTGAACGGCTGTTTGGCAGGCATATCCGGGATCAGAACATGTTCTCCTCCCCGCCGCTCCAACCCCGACACCATCCGGCCGCCCGCACTGGCGACCAGCGCCCGTCCTCCGGCCTCCGTAATAGCGCGTGCCATTTCCAGCGTACCCCGCTCCACGCCGCCTACATCCAGAGCAGGCAGCACCTGTAAAACGCATGGCGCGGTATGAATCCGGTCCGCCCGATCAGAATCCGGCATTCTCTCTCCCGTTTGCGGTCGTCAGGCGAAACGCAATAAACCGGGTATAAGTCCGTGCCCTCCATTGGAGAAGAGGAAGCCCCTTATGACAGCAAGCCAGATCGTCCGCCCAGATGGTATCAGACTGGCGGCACATCACCATGCGGGGCGCAATCCCACTGTGGTTTTTCTGCCGGGATTCCGGAGTGATATGGAGGGAGAAAAAGCCCTGCGGCTTGCTGCATGGTGTGAGGCTGAGGGACAGGCCATGCTCCGGCTGGATTACAGCGGCCACGGCCAGAGTGACGGACGATTCGAGGATGGCTGCATCGGCACATGGCTGAACGATGCCCTGACCGTGATTGAGAAAACCGTGCAGGGCAAACTGATCCTCGTTGGCTCCTCCATGGGAGGGTGGATCGCGTTGCTGGCGGCCCGGCAGCTTGGTGATCGTGTTGTCGGGCTGGTCGGAATCGCTGCTGCTCCGGATTTTACCGAGCGCTTGATGTGGGATGTCATGCCGGCAGAGGAACGCGAAACCCTGCTTCGAGAAGGCGTCTTGATGGCCCCCAATCCCTACGGACCGCCTGTGCCGATTACACGACGTCTGATCGAGGATGGGCGCACACATCTGCTGCTGAATGCACCTCTGCCCCTGTCCTGCCCCGTCAGGCTGCTGCAAGGGCAGGAAGATCACGAGGTTCCGTGGGAAACCGCAACCCTTCTTTCCCAGACCATTACCCGCCCTGACGGAAGTGTTCCTGATCTTGTCGTGACGCTGATCCGGGATGGCAATCATCGTCTGTCACGGGAAAGCGATATTTCACTGATTATTGAATCAGTCAAAAGTGTTCTTTACCTTTTAAATACATGAAAGAAGGTAAAAATATATTTTTTACAGGCCAGAATATTGTCAATATGCTTCGAAAAGAGCCATATCCTTTGCACGATGCTGCATTGTCTACGGGTTCAAAAAAAATATCGGGCTGGCTCTTGCGCCCTTATGACAGTCAGGCTACATCGCCCCCGTCAGCGCGGCGCCCGTAGCTCAACTGGATAGAGCACCAGACTACGAATCTGGGGGTTGGAGGTTCGAGTCCTTCCGGGCGCGCCATTATTTCAATGCATTAGCCAGTTTTCAACACTCTGCGATTGGCAGAGTGGTCTGCAAAACTGTTTGCTGGCAGCTCCCGGCTATTCGGTCGTGATTGTCATACCAGCCGTTCCCTGGCGATTAATGGCAGTGCCGTTAAGCCTGCCAATGCTGCAAGAAAAGACTGTCCCGGTCTAAATACAGAGTGCAGTTGCAAGGTCGTGTTCAGTGACCTGCTCAGTCCTTTCCAGAATATATCCGAGCTTTTTTAGGGAGGCTACCTGGTCATTCCAAGGGTCAAGGCTTGGGATGATTTTTCGCTGTCCAGCGATACATCCAGGTCTCCGAAACCACTTTTCCACCTCGCCTGACCCGAACTGTCAGATCGACCAAAGATGCATCACCGGGCTCAAGTTCGAACCCCACACGATAAAGCGCCACGCCGGAGCGTCGCATGCCGTGCATCGATGCCACCGGATAGGCAGGGACACGCTTGATCTCGGCCCATTTGAGCTGCCCCGCTGAACATATCACCTCCGGCACCAGCATGGTGGCACACTGACGAGGTGATGCGGGAGGCGCCATCGCATCCAGCATCTTCTCATCTGCTCTTAAATCGCCACCCGCCAGATCGAGCATAAAAAACCGCCGTTTGGGATCGGCGCTGGCACCGGCCCTGAATGCAACCACTCTTGCCAGAGTGCGCGCCGAGATATCATCGCACCAGCGTAAACGATAAGCGTAGCGATACTGCTGCCCAACCCTCAACGGTGCGGTCGGACGCCAGAAGGCGACAATGTTATCCTGAAATTCCGTGCCGGTCGGCAGTTCGGCAAGATGCACAGCCCCCTCCCCCCAATCTTCATCGGGCTCCACCCAGGCAGAGGGGCGTAAATCATAGCGGGCACCGATATCTTCATAAGCATCAAAGCCCCGCTGACGCTGCATCAGTCCGAAACCACGGGGAGAGTGGTCGGCAAAAGACGAAAGCTGCACCGTCTCCGGATCCGCAAGGCTGCGCCAGATTGTCTCTCCGGCACCGGTATGGATCAGCAGACCATCCGAATCATGGACCGCCTGCCGATAGTCATCCACCCCCACCCGATAGCTGGGGTCGAACCAGAACATGCTGGTCAGCGGCGCGATGCCGATATTGGCGATATCTCGCCGCGGAAACAGGACGGAATCAACATCCATCACTGTCTCGGCATCGGAACGCAACACGAACCGGAAGGCGCCCGTGATGGAAGGACCGTCCAGCAGCGCATAAATCACCAGATGATCAGCATCCTGTTCCGGACGCTCCAGCCAGAATTCCCGGAAAACCGGAAACTCCTCCGTACCGCTTTCACCGCTGCCCAAAGCCAGTCCACGTGCTGACAGACCAAAATTCTGCCCTGGCGCTACGGCCCGAAAGTAACTCGCCCCCAGAAAAACCGCGATCTCCTTTCGGTTCCGAGGGGAAGTGCCGGGGAAACGGGCCAGAATACGGAAACCGGCCAGCCCGATATCATCCTCCGGCGGCGAGATATCGCCTAAATCGAACCATGAAGGATCATAGCGGATCGGATGGCTGATGCCGTCCACGATCTCATTGATGGCCACACGATCCTTGAACAGATAGCCACGATGGAAAAACTCTGCTTCAAACCGCTCACCATGCCCATGCCACAAGGCGTGATCAGAGAGGAATCTGATTTTGCCATACCGGTCATAATCAAGGCCTTCCAGCGTTTCAGGCAGTTGCTGCGACGGGGGCACATAAGGCTGGCTGGCCAGGTTGCGTGCCCTCTCTTCCAGCGTTTCGACATCAAAGGATGTAGACTGCGTTACCTGCCCGGCAAGCGAGGGTCGTAATGACAATCCCAGCGAAGCCAGTCCCGCTGCCATGCCCTGCCGCAATACGACACGCCGCAAGACTGGGGATGTCCAAGAGGATAATAGCCGGGGCGATAAACGGGATCGTTGCGGCATCGAGTCTCCTGCGTCCTGATCTGCCGCAGAAGAGAATATCTTGGAGCCGGATTATACGATAGTAGTCGGCTCCATTCCGTTTCCGTCCCTGCTCTGATCCTTATTCGTATCGAGGTTCTGTTTTGAATCGCTCTTTTCGCCATAAAGCATTACTGGGCGGCCTGATGATTGCCATCCTCGCGGCACTCTGGTCGAGCCTGCATACAAGCTTTGATGCGTTCGGGTTCGACAGTGATAACGCAGCCCCCTATGTCGTCTGGCAGGGTATTCGTCAGAACGGGCTATCCTTTATCAGTTCATGGCATGCTACCCAGGATAACTGGCTGTTTTCTCTCTACCCTTTTTATTATGCCGCTTTCGAAACCATAGGCCCGGCAGCACTGAGCCCGGCATGGGCAGGATGGGCCGTCTTTGTGGCACTCTGCGCCATGGGTGGTATATTGACAGCCAGATTGGCAGGACCCCTCGCCGGGCTGACAGCCACCGCACTGATGCTGGCCGCAGACTGCTCTGCGGTGGCTCATCCCGGATATCTCGCCCATCCTGTCAGCCATAATATTTCACTGTTCTGGGGGCTGGCCGGATTGCTGGCAGCCTGCTGTGCCTTGACACCCCGCAACGGATGGGGACATGCGGGCTATACTCTCCTTTCAGTTCTGGCCTTCATGATCGGGGGACTTTCGGACCCCTGGCTGAACGGGGCCATGCTGCTGCCTGCCATAGCTGCCTGCGGATGGGTGCTGATCACCGGTTCGGGAATACGGGAAAAAATCGTCTCTGTCGCACTGGCTATAGCCCTTGCCGGTGCCCTTGAGTTGGACCGCACCAGAATTTTCGGTCAGGCGACGTTTCTTGCTTCCTCAGCTCCGCAAATGAGCTTTTCTCCCGAGCGGGCATGGCCAGCACTCAAAACCGCTCTGCTGATTGTCCCCGCATGGTTCAATCCGGTTCCGCTGGGGCATAGTGCGCTGACAGACAGACTCTCTCTGCCCGCTATCATTGCCTGTATCGCCTTTGTCATCGCAACCACCATCCTGCTGTTCCCTCTGCGGCGCAGTTTGATGGATCGGACATCTCCCCAGCTGCGATTTATCACCGCGACCGCGCTTTTATCCTATCCGGCCATTCTCGTGCTGTTCCTGCTGGTCTTCTCTGATCCGGCTTTTGAGTCCCTGCGCTTTTTCATTGCCCCTTTCGCATTATGGATTATTGCCGGTGTCAGCCTCGCCTCACGACGCCGGGCCGATATGGCGGCATGGCAACGATACGGACTGACAACCTATGCGGTCTTTATGGTCATATCCGGCTTGCTCAGCGGACGAGAGAACTGGTCTCATCCCTTAAAAACAGACACGCAGCTCATCGATGGGCTGAGCAACTTCCTCGTGGAAAACGGGCTGTCGTATGGATATGGTCCCTATGGAGAAGACAGCGCCAATGCGGTGCACTGGGTCAGCCACGGAAAAATCACGCTCCGTTCCGTGCATGCGGAAGCTATAAGCGGCCATATTACAGAAGGAGGCGCTCAAACCTCGGATACCTGGTACGAGGCCAGCGATATCCCGCCGAACACAAAGGATCTATTTCTGATCGTCCCGCATCATTGGTTCGACTGCGGAAAGGCCGGCCATTGCAAGGAAACGGCTGTGCAGCAGTTCGGACCACCGGCCCGTACCCTGCATTATAAAGACAATACTATCATGGTCTGGCCTTACTCCATCTGGACAGACCCGGCTGCAGTCGCCGCAAATCTGCCGCCGATCGCCCTCGGGAAAGCAATCTCATTCGGTGCACAGGGAGAGGGCCTCCATTTGCTCGGCAAAGGATGGTCCAATCCGGAAGCAACAGGCACATGGAGCGACGGAGACAATGCATGGATCCGTTTCCGTTTGCCTGAAGGAGCTACCTATCCGGTTCATCTCTCCTTTAGTCTGGCTGCTTTCACTGCCAGACATCATGACAGGCAGCACATCGGATTATTCGCCAATCAGCATTTCCTCGGCTGGTTCACAACAAGCAGCTGGGATGACCGGTTCGAAGCCACTATCCCGGCTCCGTCAGAGGACAAGGAAAAAAGCGGCGTCGTTGTCCTGAAATTTGTGCTGCCTGATGCAGTGAAACCATCATCTGTCATGTATTCGGCGGATGATCGCAATGTCGCAATTCTGCTGCATACGATGACGGTGGATACCAACCACAGATAAGTATCTCACCAAGAGGGAGGAAAAAACGGATGACATGTCCCGTCTTTTCCTCTCCCTACACATCATACCTCTGTGTCAGCAGGGACATCATGGGCAATACCCTTTGCAGCGAGCGCTGCAACCGTAGCCGCTACCGCCTTCGGTTGGGTTGTGACCTGCGGCAGTCCCATGAGTTCCCCATGTGTGCCACGGGCCAGCGGCCCTACGACAAAGGCATTTGGCCACGCCGTACCGGCATGATCCAGCACCCGGCTTTCCCAATCCACATCAATACCCAGACGGCAAGGGTCGGAGCGTAATGCACCTTGCTCCGCCAACGCATGCAGAACCGGATGGGCTTCTACCACCGAGCGATGGCCTGGGCCGGTGCAGTTCACAACGGCCCGTACAGTCATACGGCTTGTCTCTGACTGCCCCCGTGCGCGGAAGGTAATAACAATGTCACCGGATGCCTCCCTATCCACCGAAACCAATGAGGCCGCCCATACTGTCAACCAGCCCTCCTCCAGCCCTTGTCTGACCACGGCATCGATCTGAGGGGCGCACTGGAAACGATGCACATCCCAGAATGGCCGTGCATGTCGTAACAGGCGCTGTTTTTCCACTGTCTTCAGAGCGCACCATACAATGGGAGCCTGAAGACGCAGGGCGTCAATCACATCCTCCCATGGGCGCCCCTGTGCTTCACCAGCGGCAATGGTGCGGCGAATACGACGCAGCAGAGCTGAGGCCGTTTGGGCTGGCTCAGTGCTGAAATCTCCAGCAGCCTCGACCGGCAGAAGAGTCCGTGAGCGCGGCAGTAATCCGCGTCGGGACAAAGCTGTCATAGGGGCCCGATGCCCCCGCGCCCGCAGCGATGCAATCACGTCACACGCCGTCAGCCCGGTGCCGATAATGCAAACCGGCGCATCCGGCGCAATATCCGCCAGTGCGTCGGGCTGCCACGGATCAGCTACCAGCCCCTTTTCCCCTGCCAATCCACGAAGCGCTGCGGGCAAGTCAGGCGCGGTGTGACTGACGCCCAACACCAGAATATCCGCCTTAATGAGCGATCCATCTTCCAGCGTAATCCCCCAGCCAGACTTGCCAGCATGATTCCGGGAGGCCGAAACAGCACGCAGCCGGAGATGACGGACCATAACCCTTCCAGACGCGGCTTCGATAACCGAGCGGACCGTGTTATCGACATAATCCCCAAATACCGACCTTCTGGCGTATATTCTTCCATCATCCATAGTAGAATGCGCATCATACTGCGGCACGTTTCTGTGCCTGAGCCATGCATCAAAATGATCGGGCAGATCGGGAAAAAGCGACATGCGGGCTGCCGCCACATTGGTACGATGTACAGGATCAGACGTGCCATACGCCAGTCCGGCCCCCAGCTTCTCTGAAGGCTCTAGCACCGTGATACTACCTGAAAAATCAGGATGATCGCGGATAAGATGAGCCAGAAAAGCAGCTCCGGACAGACCGCAACCGATAAGGGCAATATGTCTGTAGAACCCCTGGCCGCTGTTGGGCTGTGTTTCTTGTACGGGTTGAGGCTGCACGAGCATCGCTTGCAAATTCCAGATCAATTTCACTATTATATTTAGTTATTTTCCAAAATCATCATAATTTTTAAATTCCCTCTTGCATAGTCGACCGTTATGCACTTTGATTATCGTATCTTAAAAATTAAACTGCAAAATTAAGTAAATAACCGGAGCCGATCATGAGCGTGACGGAACTCGATCCTGCAAGCCTGCGGACCGCATCGATCCCAGACACAACTTCCACGCCCCATCGGGTAGGAAGCGGGGAGCGGGGCGTTCCCGGCGTGCCCCGGCCGGCTCAACCTGCCTATGTCATTACCAGCGATGCGGAGGCAATCGAAGTCGCTCACCGCCTTGCCGCACGTTTTGCGGAAGGTGCATCGGAACGAGACCGTCATTCGGCCATTCCCCGCGATGAGCTGGATGAATACTCCCAGTCCGGGCTGTGGGCGATCAATGTACCGCGCGCTTTCGGTGGTGCAGATGTTTCCTATGCAACCGTGGCTGAAGTGATCAGGACTATTTCCGCAGCCGATCCCTCCATTGGGCAGATCACGCAGAATCATCTCGGTGTTGTTTTCTCCATTCGCGCCAACGGAACACCGGAACAACAAACGATCCTGTTCGGGGAAATCCTGCGCGGCACACGTCTCGGCAATGCGTTCTCGGAACGGGGCACCAAAAACGTTGCCGAATTCGTCACGCGTTTTACCGATGATGGCGATCATGTCATTGTCACCGGACGCAAATATTATTCCAGCGGAGCATTGCTGGCGCATCTGGTGCCGATTGTAGCGCTGGATGATCAGAACCGCGCCTGGTATGCTATTGCTGATCGCAATGCACCGGGCCTGACGGTTATCAATGACTGGTCTGCTTTCGGGCAGCGTGGCACAGCCAGCGGCACCGTGCTGATCGATCATGTCAGGGTGCCCAAAACCCATCTGATCGCCGGTTTCAAAGCCTATGATCCGGCCACGGTGCAGGCGGAAAGCGCTATCTTCCAGATCATTCAGGCTGCTGTTGATGCCGGCATCGCCGAAGCCGCCATCAAGGACACCATCCAGTTCGTCCGGGAGAAAGCACGTCCCTGGATTGACGCTGGACAGGACAATGCCTGGGAAGATCCCTACACCATTCAGACAATTGCTTCCCTTCAGATTCGTCTGAATGCCGCACTGGCCATACTGGAAAAAGCAGGCCACGCCATTGATGAGGCTGTCGCCAATCCGACCACGGATACCGTGGCCCGTGCGCAGATTATCACGGCCGAATCAAAGGTTTTGACAACAGAAATCGCTATTGAAGCCACCAATAAACTGTTCGAATTGGGGGGAACCTCCTCCACGGATGGCAAATACAATTTTGATCGCCACTGGCGGAATGCGCGGACTCATACGCTGCATGATCCTGTGCGCTGGAAATATGCGGCCATTGGCAACTACTACCTGAATGGCATCAACCCTCCCCTGCACGCCTGGAGCTGAGAGTACGACAATGAGCCAGTTACAATTTGCCTACTGGGTACCGAATGTCAGCGGCGGTCTGGTCGTCAGTAAAATTCCCCAGCGAACACATTGGGGAGTTGACTACAATGTCGAGCTTGCACGCACGGCAGAAGAAGTCGGTTTCGATTACGCTCTGACGCAGATTCGCTTCATCGGCAGCTATGGTGCTGAATCCCAACATGAAAGCACAACGTTTTCAGCCGCTTTGCTGGGGGCGACAAAAAAGCTGCGCGTGATCACTGCTATTCTGCCTGGACCATGGCATCCGGCAGTGGTCGCAAAAATCGGAGCTACAGCCGATCATCTTTTTAATGGCCGCTGGTCGGTCAACATTGTCAGCGGATGGTTTCAGGGCGAACAGGAAGCCATGGGGCTTGGCTGGCCGGATCATGAGGCGCGCTATCGCCGTTCCCGTGAATTTATTGATATTCTCAAGGGAATATGGACCACTGACCATTTCAGCTATGATGGTGAGTTCTATAAGATCAACGATTTCACACTCAATCCGAAACCACTCAGCAGACCACATCCGGAGATTTTCCAGGGCGGAAATTCCAGTGCAGCACAGCAGAACGCAGGTGCGGTTTCCGATTGGTATTTCATGAACGGGAACAGCCTGGATGGATTGAAAGAGCAAATCACCAAGGTCCGTGCTCTGGCAGCGGAAAACGGCCGAACTGTAAAATTTGCCGTCAATGCTTTCGTCATTGCACGCAACAGCGAACAGGAAGCCCGCCAAGAGCTTGCCCGCATCGTTGGCGCTGCAGACAAGGAAGCGGTCGAGGCCTTCGGCACTGCCGTTAAACAGGCCGGTCAGTCATCTCCGGATGGAAAAGGTATGTGGCAGGACAGCAAGTTTGAAGATCTGGTGCAGTACAATGACGGCTTCCGCACCAATCTGATCGGCACGCCGCAACAGATTGCAGAACGCATCCTCACTCTGAAATCGCTTGGTGTAGACCTTGTCCTGACCGGCTTCCTTCATTTCCAGGAGGAGCTGAAGGCGTTCGGAGAGGAGGTCATCCCCCTGGTACGTGCCTTGGAAAACGGACAGAAAATAGCCGCATGATATCAATGCTGTGGCGGATGAACGCATCCGCCACAAACGACCTTTCTGATCACTGAAAACCAGTCGTCAATCCAGAAAATCCAGCCCGATATCCAATACCGCAGAGCTGTGAGTCAGCCATCCAGCTGAAATCAGATCTACCCCGCTTTCAGCGATGGCTGGTGCTGTCTGCGGCGTAATCCGCCCCGATGCCTCAGCAATGGCGCGGCCATTGATGATCCCTACTGCCTGCCTCAGCGTGGCCGGATCCATATTGTCCAGCAGTACGGCATCAATATCGTATTCCAGCACCTGATGCAGCTGCGTCAGTGTATCCACCTCGACCTCAATTTTGACCAGATGGCCGATGCTGGAACGCGCCCGCTTGATGGCTGTCGCCACACCTCCGGCAATGGCGATATGATTGTCCTTGATCAATACCGCATCATCAAGACCGAAGCGATGATTGCTGCCGCCACCGGCACGCACTGCATATTTCTCGACGGCACGCAGTCCGGGTGTCGTCTTTCGCGTGCAGCATATCCGCGCCTTGGTATGGGCAATCGCATCGGCAATTCCGGCCGTTGCCGTCGCGATACCACTCAAATGTCCCAGAAAATTAAGGGCGACACGCTCCCCGGTCAGCAACCCCCGCGCAGGGCCGTCAATGGTGGCAATGGCATCACCAGGCATCACCCGGCCACCATCGGGAACATGGATAGAAAAATGGATCCGTGGCTCCACCAGGTGAAAAGCGAGCCTGGCAAGATCAAGCCCGGCAATGACTCCAGGCTGGCGTGCTTGCAAAGCCACGCGCGCAGTCTGCGTCGCCGGTATCACGGCATCCGTGGTAATATCTCCTGCCCGGCCCAGATCCTCCAACAACGCGGCACGGACCAGTGGTTCCAGCAGCAGATCGGGCAAAGGGGTCATGATGCCTCCTGTTTCAGCACTGCTGGACTATCCGGTCTGGCCTGAGCGTTCATCAAACAGGCGGTACGGGCCAGCACAGTTACGGCGGAGTCGGTACGCCGGAATAGAGGCAGAGTCGAAGGATAATCATCCCTCGCATGACCCCCGCGACTTTCTTTCCGGGCCAGCGCAGCATCAGCAATCATCAGCCCGATCAACGCCGCATCATCATGCTCCGCAAGTGGACGAAGGGCTGCAATTGCCCGACTCAGTCCCGCATGGTTGCGTAGAACGCCAACATCTCGACTCATCACGGCACGCACAGCATCGCCGGCACCACATGTGATCGCGTCAGGCATGGCAGGCGCTGGCAACAGTGGCGCAACAGGCGCAGCCGTCTGCGCCGCGATGCTCTCCGCAACCCAGCCACCGGTGACGGCAGCCTCCAGCAACGAATTGCTTGCCAGCCGGTTGGCTCCATGCAGCCCTGTGCACGCCGCCTCACCGCACGCCCACAGACCCGGGACGGAACTTCTGCCTTCCTTGTCCACCACGATACCACCCATGTGGTAATGCGCAGCGGGACGGATCGGTATTGGCTGCACTGACGGATCGAAACCTGCCCCCCGGCAAATAGCATCAATAGCCGGAAAGCGAACCGGGAAGCGGGCACCGACCGCCTTTGTTGCGTCAAGATAAACGCGATGACCTGCAACGAGATGCCGGAAAACACCACGCGATACCACATCCCTGGGCGCCAGATCGTCAGGGAGAAAACGCTCTCCTGTCTCGTCGATCAAAGCCGCACCTTCACCGCGGACAGCCTCACTGATCAGCGGCATCGGATCCCGTCCGGCATCAAAGGCAGTGGGATGAAACTGCACGAACTCCATATCCCCCAGCAACGCTCCGGCCCGCGCCGCAAGGGCCAGCCCCGCTCCCGTTGCTCCTTTCGGATTGGTGGTATGGGCATACAGACCGCCGACGCCGCCGGAGGCAATCACCACGCGACCGGTGCGGATGCAGTGAAATGATCCGTTCCGCACAAACAGTAAACCGGCCACGGCACCATTGACGGTGATCAGCCGCACCGCCCGCGCACAATCCAGCAGCGTTATCGACGATTCGCTTCTGGCTGCCGCGAGCACGGCTCGAAGAACCTCTCGTCCGCTGCCATCGCCTTGCGCATGGACGATGCGACGACGACTATGCGCGGCTTCAAGCCCCAGCCTGAAAGCGCCAGCCTGATCCCGATCGAACCGCGCCCCAAGCTCCGCCAGCGCCTCCACCGCTGCCGGAGCAGCAGCGGTGATCCGGGCCACCACATCAGGGTCACAGAGGCCATCCCCAGCCGCCAGAGTATCCTGAGCATGCAATGCCGGAGAATCATCCGGGCCGAGTGCGGAAGCAATTCCCCCCTGCGCCCAGCCACTTGCAGCCTGCTCCCCCAATGGAGCAGCGCTCAGCACGACAGAGGGAACAGGAGCCAGCCGCAAGGCCGTCATCAGCCCGGCCAGTCCCGCCCCTATGATGACAACCCGCCCATCGAGGGATGAGTGATCCATATGTCTGGACTCCAACAGTGCCGGCATGAGGAAACGGCCAATCGGGTCGAAGCGGTTCAGATCGCCAGCATGCGCTCCACGGCCTGGCGCGCCCTGTCAGCGACAGAGGCATCGATGGTCACTTCATGGGTCATCGTTTCCAGACTGTGCCGGATATTGGCCAGAGTGACCCGTTTCATATGCGGGCACAGATTGCACGGGCGCACGAATTCCACATCCGGGTGATGCACGGCAACATTATCACTCATCGAGCACTCCGTGATCAGAACGACACGGCCCGGCTTGTTTTGCGCCACATAATCCGACATGCCCGCGGTCGAGCCCGCATAATCGGCCTCCGCCACGACATCCGGCGGGCATTCCGGATGCGCCAGCACGACGACACCGGGGTTTTCCGCCCGCAACTCCCTGATCTGTTCGGGCGTGAAGCGCTCATGCACCTCGCAATGCCCCGCCCAGGTAATGATGTTGACGCCGGTTTCGTTGGCTATGTTTTGTGCCAGATACTCGTCCGGGATCATCATGACGCGCTCATGGCCTTCCTGCGCCAGCCGCTCCACGATTTTCCGTGCATTGCCGGACGTGCAGCACAGATCACTCTCCGCCTTCACCGCCGCCGAGGTGTTGACATAGGTCACCACCGGAACACCGGGATAACGCTCCCGCATCAGCCGCACATCAGCCGCCGTGATGCTGTCAGCCAGTGAGCAGCCAGCCGCCATATCGGGGATCAGCACGGTCTTGGACGGGTTAAGCAGCTTTGCCGTCTCGGCCATGAAATGCACGCCTGCCAGCACGATGACATCCGCATCGACGAACTGCGCTTCCCGTGCCAGTTTCAGGCTGTCGCCAACAATGTCAGACACGCAGTGAAAGATTTCCGGCGTCTGGTAGTTATGCGCCAGAATCACCGCGTTGCGTTCCCGCTTCAGTCGTAGAATCGCCTCGATATCGCCTTCAAAAGCAGGCCATTCCATCGGGGGAATGACGCGCTTTACACGGTCGTAAAGCGATGAAACGTTTTCGATCGAATCCAGCAAGCACGCCTCCTATTATGCTCTTTTTGAGCATATTAAGATAAAAGATCGGCCTTTGTTGACAGCATTATGCTGTAAGTGAGCATAATGCTGTCAAGCTGTTTTCCATATTTGCTGATAAAAGTGAGGCGAACCCGATCCAGCAACATATCGTTTCAATTCATATCAATAGCTTACACCCTGCACGCGTATAGCTTCGGGCTCTTTCATCTGAGCACCGGAGCATCCCCCCTGACGACGCGCCCGCCCCCCTCGACCGCAACAATGCCCTTCGACAATCGCGGGCGATTCCGTCCCGGCAGACAGCATTTGACCTTCATGCTGGGCGGAAAGCGTATTCTGTACGCTTATATTCGCAAAAACGGGTGCAGCAGCTTCAAAGCTGCGATGGGTCTCGATCCCGAAATACGCATCGGGCATATCCCGCGGAAATACAAAATCTGGCCATTCGGCCATTACGACGCCCGTATCTTTGTCTGGCGCGATCCTGAAGCACGCCTCGTCAGCCTGTTTCGCAATAAAATTCTTGACCGGCATAATGCAGAGGATCTGATCGCACGATATCGACGCATCATGCGTGAAGAGCCGTCAACATTTGAGAAATTTGCTGTTTTTGCATCGTTGAACGGCGATCCGCATGTCGTGCCGCAGTATCGCCATCTACATCCGATCCGCTATTCCCACGCCATTGAACTCAGTCAGTTACATCATGCGATGGCCGATCTGGTCGGGGCAGAAGAAGCAGCCATATTCCGCAAGCCCTTTAACCCGTCCCAGGCTACAATGGTCGAGGTTACCCCCGAAGCCCGCCGGATTATCCATCATTATTACCGGCAGGATTATGCCATGGTCGAAACACTGACCCGCCCATGACAGACAGAAAAGGGGCAGGACCAATCCGGTCGCTGCCCCCTTTATACAGCCTAGTACGGCTGGAAATCAGCGTGTTTTCCACACACCTTGCGCTGTCTTGCACCAGTCCAGCGTATAGACATTTGGGGCATTGCGCCTTTTCAGCATCACATCATACCTGATTTTTCGGCAGGACATTCCGTCCTTTTGGTACTGCTCAACCAGGGTCAGCGTGCCGCTGTTACCGGTCTTAGGATTGGACCACGGTTGGGTTGAGCCGTTGAACAGAGGCTCGTTTCCGAAGAGAGGTCCCGCTGCCTTACCAAGAGTGGCAAGGTCGCTCTTATTGAGGGCTGAACCGTCAACGCTGGTGTAAAATGGATTGAGTTGGGCATGGGCATGGCTGGACACCAGCAGGATTCCCATGATCAGCCCGGCTTTGAATAATTGCATACGCTCCAGCCCTCATTATAGCCAGCCTCGTTACAGATCGTCGCAGTCTGCTCGCCTCGCCCAGCGTCACACCCTGCGCGAAAACCAATCTGCCCGTGTAACACAAGGCGGGTCAATGGACGGCTTGCCACCGGCTCCACATGCGAGCGGCGGCAAGCTTTTCACGCCGGCTCAGTCCTCGGACTGATCGCCAAACGCATCCATGGCACGGGCAGAATAGACCAGAGCCGCACCGGTATTCAGGGCAATGGCAACCCCCAAAGCCTCAGCCACTTCTTCCTTTGTTGCACCCGCCTTACGGGCCGCCTCGGTATGGAACGCCAGACACCCATCGCAGCGTGTCGTGACGGCAACGGCAAGGGCGATCAGCTCCCTTGTTTTGGCATCCAGCACATTCGGCGACGGTGCCGCCGCCGCGAGAATGTCGTGGCCTTTCAGGACATCGGGGTTAACCTTCGCCAGCTTTCCCAGTTCGCCGCCCAACTGGCCGCGATAGGCAGCCCAATCCAGCATTTTTCCGGCCATTCATATGCTCCCTTTTTTATTTCTGCTCCGATCCCGATACCCGACAAGCTGAAACACTCAGGGCACCCGGGCCAAGGGCAGTTTGGAACCAGCCATACTCCGCTCCCGCATCACAGCACCCCGGAAGCGGTACAGTTTCGCAGGACGGCCACCTGTCTGCGCTGCCATAGCGCCGGTTTCCTCGACCAGTTCCTGCTGCTCCATCTGGCGACGAAAATTCTGCTTGTGCAAGCGGTGTCCGGCCAAAGCCTCCATCGCCACCTGAAGCTGGCCAAGGGTAAAAGCATCCGGCATCAGTTCAAACACCACCGGGCGATACTTGATCTTTGCCCGCAGCCTGGCAATTGCCGTCGCCAGAATACGGCGATGGTCATACAGCATCGACAGCCCCGGCACGCGCCCGGCAGTGGGCGCGCGGGATTCAGCCACCAGCCCCGCTTCGTATAAAAGTTCGTAGCGTTGCAGAACGAGTTCTTCGTTCCATTTCTCTCCACCGGTGCCGAAAGCGGCATCGCGCCGCAATGTCCGCTGCTGGCGGAGCATACCATCCGCCCCGGCGATCCAGGTTTCCAGACGGCGGGCAATCTCTGCCCCCAGCGCGATCCCGCCCATCTCGCGCCGATCCTCCCATGGGAAATAGGCATACCAGTTGCGCCGGCCCACCTGCCGTTCCGTCATGCGGGTCAGCCCGAGATAGGAAATGGAAATCGCACGGCGCCCATCCCCCGCACGGTCATGATCGGCGAAAGTGTAAAGCTGCTCGATATATCCCAGCGGATGGCCGGTCTGCCGTTCCACCCAGGAGCGTGTGCCGGCCTGAAGGGAACGATGCCCTTCCTCAAACGGGCCGGAAGGAAGGGCATGCCCCTCCTGCACCGTCAGCACTTGCGGATCGCCATCGGAGACCGCCGCCAGCACCGCGATCAGCTCAACCGCGACCGGAGAATTCCCGTTGGCAGGCAATATCCGTTCCTCTTTATAACCGGAGCGCTCCGGCCAGACTTCGCCAGGGAGCAACAGGGGGAGCGTCAGAATCCGAACATGTGATCCAGCGAGAAAGCATCCGCCCGTTCCAGACCGTGATAGCCGAACAGCCGGCAGGTTCGGTCACGGATCAGCACATACCCGCCCCTTCCCGCTGCATCCATCAGCGCCGGACCAAAAATCCGGTGTGGCCGCACCACATGGCTGCCAGAGCAGGGAATCGCAAGTGATTCCTCGGCAATCATCTTGCCCTCCGCATCATGCAGCAGCAGGGATGTGCAGGACAATGCGCGCCATGAGGCGGAAGCCGGGTAGATCAGATGCGCGAAACTCTCAAGCCCGTCCGCCCCCAGTTTCAGGAACAACCGCGTGGACAGGCCCGGTGGCGGCCCGGAATAGGATTGCGGCTCCCCGCGATAGGTCATCGCCGTGTTGTAGATATGCGCGCCAAAGCTGGTCTCCGCCGCATGACCGGAGACGCGATGCTCGTAACGGAACAGGCCGTGCAGCCAGCCATCGGCCTCCCCACCCTCACGGAAATCATAGACCAGTTCGCCATGACCGCCCTCCGGCAGGGCGTCCTCCGGCAGAAGAGTGTCCAGATCGAGCGCCAGATCATGGTGACGCGGCAGGTTTCCCAGAAAATGCTCCGCCACTTTCTGGCCATCCGGGGCGAACAAATCGAGCCGGAGTGGCAGGGAGTTCTGCTCATGCGCCATCGGGGTCGGCTGGGCGATACTGCGGAAATACCGACGCGGCATGATCGGGAATGGCAGCAGATAGCCCCGCCCCAGCAATGGCGACAGGGCACGGATACCCGGATCGGGCCGCAGATCGGCGCGCTCCACATTCGGATGCGCAATGCGGGTCAATGCACCGCGGATCACCTCATAGCGCGGTCTGACCACATGACGGCCCGCAAGAATTTCTACCTGTGCGGGCCAATATATCCCGGGCAGCAGCGCAGCGACATCCAGCGCCTCGGTCGCGAATGGGGGAATGACCTTATCCAGCACCACCGGTTTTTCCGCACCCATGCGATCCAGCGCGATGGCTCCCGCCGGAATCGGCACGGCATGACTGTTCTGCACCCACAGGATCACACGCTCATCCTCACGGGGGGCGGGTAGACCGGCATAGCGTTCAGACGGCCATGCATTGGCATCATGCGTGCAGGATAATGAACCACCGCCATACGTATCCACGGCGTATTTCACCACATCATGCCCGGCAACGCCGATGGCATGGATGAAAAGCTGGCCGGTGAATTCAGGCAGATTAAAGCGTGCCCTCACCTCGCGGCTGTCAATGACGATACCACCGGGACCGGCAGGCACCTTCTGTTCCCATGTTGCCAGCACTGATCCATCCTGCGCAAACAGACGCAGCCACAGCCGGACCGAGTTTGCACCGTATCCGGCCCAGTAATTGGCGGTGACCAATCTGGTGGAAAGGCCATTCTGCTCCCGGAAAAATGCAAAATTGGTCGCAAAATTCAGCCTGTCGAGATAGCGCGGGGCGGTCTGCAGCGCCTCCGGGATACGGATATCCTCCAGTGTGACCAGTTCCGCCCCCTCGGGCATCAGAGAGTCCAGACGGTCGGCCAGCCGCCTCGTATCGAACGTCGCCGCCAGCACGATCTTCGCGCCGCTGCGGGGCAGATCGGTCACCGGACGCACATCCTGCTCCTGCAGGCGTTCCGTATCCTGCACATAGAGCGCTTCCACCGGCGGCAGTTCGGGCAGCATGACGAACAGGGTCCGGGCTATTCCCTCGGGATCGAAGACGGCGACTTTCCCCTTGCCCGCCAACTGACGGGTCAGACGAGAGGCTGCCTCCGCCGCCAGAGGATGCGCCAGCGCCTTGTAGAGAACGTTGCCACCCTGGCGGTTATCGAAGGTTCTGATATCCAGCATACCCGTCTTCCGATCCTTGACTCAGATATTCAGACGATGGCGCAGCTCTGCTGCCACCGCAGGCGTATCATCCAGCGGCTTTGTCGCCCATTGCTCCAGCCGTCCGCGAAACGGCCTGACCCGGCCGCAGGCCATCATCCGATCATTGAACTGGCCGATTCTGCGCGAACGACCCGGCAACCGCGCCAGTAGAACCGGCACTGAGGTCGCCACCGCCTCCGACACCATGGAGACACTGTCCTCGGTCGTCACGATAGCGTCAGCGCAGGCCAGCAATCCGAAATAAGGATTGTCTCCCTCGCCATTCCAGACCCATCCACCTCGCGGTTCAAGCGCCTGCCGCAGGACGGATACAGCATCCGGCGCGGTACGGCGCGACGGAGTCAGCGCGATCCCCACATGGTCAGCCTGCATCATTGCCGCCAGATCAGCCCCCAACGCCACAGCCACATCACGATCCAGCCGGTAGCGACCATTAGAGCCACCCACCAGTACGGCCACCAGCGGGCGAGGCAGATGCGCAAACCGTGGCGCCCATATCGCCGCTGCCTCGGCCAGACGCCGTGGCGTCACGCCATGCAGCGCATTGCGGGTCACCAGAACATTGGGACCGGTCAGCCCATCATGTTCCGCCACCAGCACGACATCGAACCGGGCCGGATTCATGCGCGGATGCTGGACCTGCACCACACGAAGCCCTGTCTTATACCGGGATTTAAGCGCCGCACCGATCCGGGCCGCCATGCCGCCACCGCCGATGATGATCTCCGGCATCGCACCCGCCAACGCCTCCGGCTCTATCGCGCGCAACGGCATCGGCCATAGTGAGGGGGAAAGGTTTTTCCAGACGCCCCGCGCCTTCAGGGCGCGTATCTCAGGGGCCAACCCCACCGCCTCCGCAATACCTCTGATCTGGGCCTGTAAACCTGCATAAGGCTCCGAGATGGCCCAAGCAACAGGATACACGGCAGACCCCACATGCCCCACAGGGAAGGAGGAGCTGTGCGTGGCAGGCAACGTAACGGGGGTTGTAGCAACAGACGAAGCAACCATGTCCTTCCTATCCGGTGCGTGGATCAACGCGTCAATGCACTGGATCAAGGCCAGTGCAAAAGCAGTGTTTTTTGGCGCAAAAAATCACCACCTTGATTGCAATCATTTCGATCCTGTTGGATTTTCAATCATGGACTCTTCCCGACCGATCCTCCGCCGATTCAGACCATAACCATGATGCAGACCACCTCTGCCATGATCCCTGAATTGACCGTCCGGCTGGAGACGCCAGACCTTGATCCGTGGATCACCGGCAATACCAGTATACAGGGCTTTACCAGCATCACCGGGCCTCGACCTGGACCGCATGTCGTTCTGGTCGCCCTGACTCACGGCAATGAAATTGCCGGGGCCATCGTATTGGACCAGTTGCTGAGGCAAGGGATCCGTCCGTTGCAGGGACGACTGACATTCGGTTTTGCCAATCTGGCCGCTTTCGCTCGATTCGATCCTCGACAACCTATTGCCAGCCGTTTTGTGGATGAGGATCTCAATCGGGTCTGGCAAAATGACCTGCTGGAGACCTCCCCTGTTGCAAGCGATGCACGCCGAAAAGAAGCTTATGAACTATGCCGCGCCAGAGAAATTAAGCCGCTCATCGACACAGCCGACGTTCTGATTGATCTGCATTCGATGCTGTGGCCGTCACGACCATTGATCCTGTGCGGACGGAACAGACAGGGGCTGGAGCTGGGACGGAGGGCAGGAGACCCAGCACTACCGATCGCCGATGATGGACATGCTTCCGGTCGCAGGCTAATCGATTACAGACCATTCTCGGAAATCGGCACCAATCGCACAGCCCTCCTCATTGAAGGGGGACAACATTGGCATTCCGAAACCGTCGCTACCTTGCACAAGATTGTTCTCAACCTGCTTGCAGCGCTGGGAATGATCCCTCCACAGCAGAAACCACCTTCACTGACGCCATGCTGGAGTGTAACGCATACCATCATGGCACAAACAGGTCATTTCACGTTTACGCAGCCTTTTACAGGTGGCTACACTGTTCCCCATGCCGGTACGCTGATCGCCCATGACGGGGATAAGACCGTGCGTACCCCTTATGATGACTGCCTCCTAGTAATGCCAAGCCTGCGGGCCAGTGCCGGACACACCGCCGTTAGATTGGCAAAACGAATTGATATCGAAATATCATAAATATTCCCTTAAACAGGGCATAGCTGACTCTCTAAATTCTGAAATACGCGAGCAGGTTGGATTTTGCCCAAAATGAATATACTCATGTTTAATCACGAATTTACGATTACAGGATCAAGCAAAGCTTTTTTTAGACTCGCGAAAGATTTAAAAGATTTTGGTCATAATCTTCAAATTTTTCCGGCCATACCTGAGCCAGGAGCAATGCTGCCTTATTTTGAATCCCTGGATGTACCTATATCGAGTAATTGTGATCCAAATAATTTTGATCTGGCAATTTTCAATACAATTGCCACAGGAGAACTAATTCCTTCTATTCCTCCACAGCTGCCAATCATCTGGTTTATCAATGAAGGTGATATAGCCGTCATGATGCTATGTGATCACCCTCCTCTGCGAGAAGCCTTATCTCACATCAGATCTCATACTGGCTCTATTATTTTTAATACAGAAAGCCAAAGGAAAGTGCTCCAGACTTTCATACGCCATTTACCTGAAAATAAAATCCACGTTTGCCCATTTGGCATTACAATAGATATTAATAATATTGTGCTCCCTAAAATTCTTCCCAAGACGACTGCCATCCGGATTGTTCAAGTAGGAACTGTAGAAGGCCGTAAACGGGCGGAAGATTTAATCAAAGCTGTGTCGATGTTTTCCGCAGATGTGGATATAGAATGTATCATATGTGGAAAAATATTCAATATGGAAGAAGATGCTGTAGAAATTTTTAACAGTAATCGAAAGCGGTTTAAAATTATTGAAAATTTAGAGGATGATGAACTTCTTGCTTGCATGGCATCAGCAGATATATTTTGCTTGGCCTCATATAATGAAACACAAGCACTTGCTGTTTATGAAGCGGCGCTTCTTGAGCGGCCGCTGATCCTCTCAGCCTTACCTTGTTACGATGGCGTTTTTGAACATGGCACCAATTGCCTCATGTTTCCTGCTCGTAATCCTGAAGCGCTGGCAGCCATGATCGCCACAATGATCACATGCCCTGACTATCGCATCAAACTGGGAAAGGCTGCGCGTCAAGCTGCACTACCATACACCAATGCAGCTTTCCTCTCCAAATTCAACGCTGTTGTGCAGCGCGTAACGAATCAGAGCATTTACCCAATGTGATTTAAAACATTGGATTTTCACCATCTGTAAAAGTGATTTTTACTGATGGTGGAATAAAATTACCCCCGCCGGGTATTCTCCTCGAACAGTTCCGACAATTTCCGCATCATCGTGCCGCCGAGTTCTTCCGCATCCACAATCGTGACGGCGCGGCGATAATAGCGTGTGACATCGTGGCCGATGCCGATCGCCACCAGTTCGACCGCATTGCGCCCCTCGATCTCGCGGATCACATCACGCAGATGCCGTTCCAGATAGTTCCCCGGATTGACGGAAAGCGTGCTGTCATCCACCGGCGCGCCATCGCTGATCACCATCAGGATACGGCGATGCTCCGGCCGGGCCAGCAATCGACGATAGGCCCATTGCAGAGCCTCGCCGTCGATATTTTCCTTCAGCAGCCCTTCCCGCAGCATCAGACCGAGATTGCGGCGGGCACGGCGCCATGGCGTATCAGCCGCTTTATAGACAATATGACGTAAATCGTTCAGCCGTCCGGGCAGACGCGGCTTTCCAGCGGCAACCCAGGCTTCCCGACTCTGACCGCCTTTCCAGGCGCGGGTTGTAAAGCCCAGCACCTCGACTTTCACTGCACAGCGTTCCAGTGTGCGCGCCAGAATATCGCCGCACATCGCCGCAACCGTGATTGGCCGTCCACGCATGGAGCCTGAATTATCGAGCAAGAGAGTGACGACCGTATCGCGAAACTCCGTCTCCCGCTCCCGCTTGTAGGAGAGCGGCACGGTGGGATTGGCAACGACACGCGCCAGACGGCTGACATCCAGCAATCCGTCTTCCAGATCGAACGTCCATGACCGCGTCTGCTGTGCCAGCAGGCGACGCTGAAGACGATTGGCGAGTTTCGAAACCACGCCCTGAAGATGTTGCAACTGTTGATCCAGCATCTGCCGCAGGCGCGTCAGCTCATCGGAATCGCACAGATCCTCGGCCGCCACTTCCTCGTCATAAGCCTGCGTGAAAGCGCGATAGACCGTATTGTTCGGATCATCCTGTACGTCCCGCCGCTGTTGAGGGCCACCCGGGCTGTCCTCCCCGTCTCCGGCAGCTTCATCCGAGCCGATATCGGCGGTTTCCTCGCGGGAGTCGGTTTCTTCCAGCTCCTGCGGGCTGGCGCCGAGCATACTATCCTGCTCCTTGCGGCTTTCGCCCTCACCATCCGGCGCATTATCCTGCGCACCGGACTGCTCGCCCTGATCCTCGTCCTCGCCTTCTTCCAGCTCCTGCGAGTCCGGCTGGCTTTCATCAAAGGAAGATGGCTCCAGATCGAGCGTCGAGAGAAGCCGCCGTGTCACCCGCGCAAAAGCGGTCTGATCATCCTGATGCAACACCAGATCGGCCAGCGCATCCTGCACTGCCGGGCCAAGCTGCGGTCGCCACAGATCGAGCACATGCCGCACTGAAGCTGGTGGCACCTCACCGGTCATCTTTTCCCGCGCCAGAAGCGACAGGGCACGGGAAAGCGGGAGTTGATCCCGCTTGGTCATGCGATCACAGCCAGCCGTCTCGCATTCATCAGACAAGCGGGCCTGCAGATTTGCGGCGACCCCCGCCATATGACGGCTACCGACGGCTTCCACCCGCATCTGTTCCAGCGCGTCGTAAACTTCCCGCGCCTCCGGCTGGGTTGGCAGACGGTTCTGATGCACGACCTCGTCATGGTGGCGCAGGCGCAAGGCCAGACTATCGGCAGCCCCGCGCAATTTGGCCATTTCGGCAGGCGGCAAGGCGCGTGTCGGCATCGGCAGCCGCGCACGCCGGCCCATCAGCGCCGATGGGCCGGGCTGGAATGCCACCTGAGCCTCTGCCGTTCCCGCCATGGAACGGAAGACCGAGGAGGTCGCCTTCTTGAACTCATCAACCCGGTTGGCAGCGTCTTGCACGCCGCCATCCTTCGAAGGGGGGCCGTTATGCCTGCTGCCGCTCATTCCCGTCTGCCTGCCCGCGATCAGAAGGCTTTCCGGTTGAACAGACCGGTCGGAATATCCTCGTTGAAGCAGCGCTGATAATATTCGGCCACGGTGGTGCGCTCTGCCTCATCGCATTTGTTCAGAAAGGTGACGCGGAACGCAAAGCCGAGATCCTTGAAAATCCGGGCATTCTGGGCCCAGGTAATGACCGTCCGTGGTGACATCACCGTGGAAATATCGCCATTGATGAAGCCTGCCCGGGTCAGCTCCGCCAGAGCCACCATGCTTTCGACCTCCTTGCGCGCCTGCGGATTTTTCGATCCGTCCACGCCCATTTTGGCCAGTACGATCTCCGTCTCCTGCGCATGCGGCAGATAATTCAGAGTGGTGACTATGTTCCAACGGTCCATCTGACCCTGATTGATCTGCTGCGTGCCATGATACAGCCCGGTCGTATCGCCCAACCCGACTGTATTCGCCGTCGCGAACAGACGGAAGGAAGGATGCGGGCGGATGACGCGATTCTGGTCCAGCAGGGTGAGCTTGCCCTCGACCTCCAGTACGCGCTGGATCACGAACATCACATCCGGGCGACCCGCATCGTATTCATCGAACACCAGCGCACAGGCATGCTGTAATGCCCAGGGAAGAATTCCCTCGCGGAATTCGGTGACCTGACGACCATCCTTCAGCACGATGGCATCCTTGCCGATCAGGTCGATACGGCTGATATGGCTGTCCAGATTGACGCGGATACAGGGCCAGTTGAGCCGCGCCGCCACCTGCTCGATATGGGTGGACTTGCCGGTACCATGATAGCCCTGAACCATCACCCGGCGATTATGAGCATACCCTGCCAGCAGGGCCAGCGTCGTCTCCGGATCGAAGCGATAGGTCGGGTCCGCCTCCGGCACATGTTCGGTCCGGATTGAGAAGGCGGGCACCTCCATATCGGAATCAATGCCGAACACCTCTCTCACACGGAGAGTAATGTCGGGGACGGTCAATGCAGAAGTTGGGGCAATCCCTTCCTCCGGATCCCTTGTTTCGGAGATGGCGGCAACCTTGGTCATCAGCGAACTCGTCCTGTCTCAAGAAGGAAGCACGGTAACGTCATAAGGAAAGAGAGGCAAAACCGGTAGAATGGCGTAGCACGAATCAGGCAGCCTGTTCGGCAGCATCTCCATTCCGGGCGGGTTCCCCGGCCAGACCCCGCCGCAGCGTGGCATAGGCCTGGTTGATGACTTTCAGCCGCTCCTCGGCCTCACGGCTGCCTCCGTTGGCATCCGGGTGATACCTCTTGGCCAGTTCCTTGTAGCGGCTTCTGATATCGTCCCAGGTCACAGGCCAGGGCAGACTCATGATCATCAGCGGCTCCCGTAATTCTTTGGGGGGCCGCTCCTCCTCCGGTTTTTTACGGCGGGTGGCAGCAGCCGCGCCATCGCGCAGCACGCCTAACGGATCACGCAATAAATCTTCCGGCGCAACGGGAGCACCGTTTTGGCCCAAAGGCCAGCTCGGCCGCTGCCATGCGGTATCAGCCCGCAGATGCGCCTCAATCTGCCCTGGGCTCATTCCCTTATAAAAATCCCACGATGCATTGTAGGCGCGCACATGCTCCAGACAGAACCACCAGTAATGGCGTAGTTCGGTCCTTGATTTTGGTGCACGATAAGCGGCCGGCATGTTGCAGCCAGCCATGTCACAGTCACGGGTCGGCGCGTCCGGATCGGGCGCGTAGGCCCTCGTTCGCGGAGCGCGTCTGGCCATCATGTCCTCTTATGTGCAACGGGAGGCACGAAACGCAACCCATCCCGTGCCTATCCTGTTCAATATCGCCTGAGACTCTTTCTCAGAACAGCAAAAAAAGCGATACTTCCCTTATGACACAGGAACATGCTCCCCTTACAGGCAGCCGCGCACAACGGATCGAAGACGTTTTACGCGCCCGCTTTACCCCGGTCCATCTCGATGTGCAGGATGACAGTGCCCGCCATGCAGGCCATGCCGGACTCCGTCATCAGAGCCGAGGCCCAGCCAGCACGGGAGAAACACATTTCAAAGTGACGCTGATCTCTGAGACTTTCCACGGCATATCCCGCGTCCAGCGCTCCCGCGCCGTGCATGAGGCTCTGGAGGCTGAATTCGCAGGCGGGCTGCATGCCCTGGTCCTGAGCCTGCGCACTCCGGAAGAACAGGCGGCGATCAACGCCGCCTGAACCAGCATCCAGAGCAGATCAGGTTATCGACCGGCCAGGAAGGCTTGCCGGGTCCGCCCCCACGAATGTCAACATCGTCTGATCGGGCAGGCTGAGTGTCACATAACCCGGTTGGACGGTCTTGACGATGCTCGCGGTATCATAGCCTTCCAGCACCAGCGAATCCTGGCCTGGATTAAAATCAAAGATCACCGCCGATCCACCGGCCTGCCCGGCAGTGACGGTGTAAATATCTTGGCCGGATCCTCCGGCAATGCTCATGGCACCACTGCCGATATAGGTGGTATCGTTGCCGCTTCCCAGCGTCGCGATTGTAATGCCCGCGCCACCCCAGAGCATGTCATTTCCAGAACCACCCCAGAACACAGTGTTTCCATTGGAAAGAAGCTGCGTGCCCGCATTGCCGCCCATCACGGTCGTTGCATTGCCACCGATAATCGTATCTGTAGCGTTGTTACTGCCAAAGATCAGCATCTTGCCGGCCCCCCCGACCATATGATCTCCTGACTGCCCGACAACGGTGCTGCTGCCACTTCCTCCAAGGATGTTATTGGCACCCTGCGCACCACCGAAAACCAGAGCCTCTCCGCTCCCGCCATAAATGGCGTTCCCGCCACCCCCGGTGACCGTGGTGTTGCCCGAACCGTTGACGATCACGCTGCCTGCACCACCAGCAGCGACCACACCCTCTCCCGCACCACCGAAAACGGTCATGGCGCCACCTCCCCCGTAAATCTTGGAGGCCCCATTTCCTCCTACAAAGGTGAGCTTACCGGCCCCGCTGGCCGCTACCTGAACCGATGTCATGCCAGCGCTGATCGTATCTGCGCCTGCACTCCAGACCGTGGCGTTGCCGTTGTTCAGAAACAAGGCATTCGCCGAACCCGCAGCCATTGCAACGCCGCCTGTTCCCAGGCTGGAATTCCATTTCACAGCAACGGTGGTCCCGTCCAGAACCGTACCGCCACTATACGTATTATTGCCTGACAAAGTCACAGTCCCGGGGGCTTTCACCGTCAGGAGCCCGTTGCCGGAGATCGTACCATCCAGGGATATGCTTCCGGTCCCCTGCAAGGTTGCCGGGCCTGTCAAGAGAATGGATTGGGAAGATTGAAAACCAGCCTGAACGCTCATATTTCCGGACAGTGAGAAAACCGGATCGAACGAGACCGATGATTGGGGCGAGTGACCATTCGCCCTTAATCCAAACAGCCCGTTCGCTGCATCGTAAAGAACATCGAAGCCTGCCAGAGCATGCAGGCCGGTGTTCACAAAAGTACCAGTCGATGAATTGCCTGATCTGACAACAGAAGGCGCCACACCGGTGGGTGTCCCGGTATTGAATGAATATTGTACAGCACCGCCCGTTCCCAACATGGAAAGAGTAATGGTGCTGTTTGCAGGCAGCCTGCTTCCGCCCTCATATTTCAGGAACATTTCATTCAGGCCGGTATCAATCAACACTGAGCCTGCCGGCAGTACCTTGCCATTCACGGTAACCGTCACCGGCGGTGCCAGCCAATCACCGGATTGCGATGCCGGAGCAAGTTTGGTGAAAGCCCACCCGCTGCCCGCGTTCGCCTGATTCAGCCCGACAGTAAGACCAGCCTGACTGACGATATAGCCACGCGACATAGCCCCCGACTGCATCGGGGCAAGATTCATGAGAGCGCTGTAGGCGGAAGTATAGTTTTGCTGCGTCGTCGAATCATAATCGAAGCGCAAACCCATCATATGCGCATGGCTGGTGTCGGAGACAAGCACCTTGAACGTCGTCGTCAGTGGCTGCCCACCGTTATCGGTTGCATCGGCAAAAGCCAGAGTCAGCGGCACGTAGTAGCCAGTAATACTGACATTATCGCTGCTATAGGTGAGAGAACCAGGAGGATAGGTCTGCAACTGCGCCTCCGTAAAACCGGGCAATGCAGCCTGAACTAAACTCAGTGGCATGACAGTCGGGAAAGAGCCGGTATCAACCACAAAGGTCGATGTCATGTTGCTGATCGCCTGCGTAGAGACAGCGGGTACGGGGGCTGCGGTTAATGCCCCGTTGGCTGCCTGCCCGGCCAATCCAACTACCCAAACCCTGACATTCAGCGTACCAGTTGCCGTAAACTGACTGAAGTCCGGCGTGACATATTGGCCATTGGAATAAAAAAGAAGCGGGATCGTCACTGATTCAGCAGAGCCGGAATAAATATTCCAGCTTGGCACCCCATTGGAAGAATTAGACATCCGATTCAGCCCCTGAAATAAATACGCAGATATTTGTAGATATATTATGATTTTTATGAAAAATCAGCACAGTAAATTACAACCGATACAAATAAAGTATTCATATTGTTTTTCAAGATGTTCGATCCAATTCTCCTAAAACAGGAGAGACATTAAATGTTTCGAACAATTCCATTACAGCAGCAGCAACATCATCCAGCTTTCTGGCATTGGTTCCTTTCGCAACAATCGCGATGCCATAAATCCGCTTTCCGTTTTCCTCTTTCTGGAACGGATAACTTCCTATTTCCACATCAGGCCAACGCATCTGTAAAATCGTCAGATCAGCAGCAATCGTGCCTTCTGCAATATCCCAGGCATGAACACTGCGGGATAATACGGGCAACCCCGCAGGCAGACGCTTGACCAGATCCTGAAACATCGCCTGCATAACGGCTGGGATACCGGCCATGACATGCACATTCCCAATACTGAATCCCGGCGCGAGAGAAACCGGATTGGCGATCAGCCTCGCCCCTCTCGGCATTGTCGCCATGCGCTGACGCGCCGGGTTGAAGCCACCCGGCGGATAATGCGCCTCCATCAAGGCCCATGCTTCCGGATGAGGCTCCCACGGAACACCGAAAGCCGCCGCCACACATTCGCTGGTAATGTCATCATGAGTAGGGCCGATACCACCCGTGGTCAGCACATGAGCAAAACGGGCACGGGTTTCATTCACAGTGGCGATAATGGTTTCCCGGATATCCGGAATGACCCTGACCTCCCGCAGCGGCAACCCATGCTCGCCCAATGCACGAGCCAGAAACTGGATATTCCTGTCTTGCGTACGGCCCGAGAGAATCTCGTTACCGATCACCAGCAGACATGCGCCTTGCGCAGAAGATGTATGACTCATGCAGTCAGAGTGCAGGCTTAGAGCAGATCCCGCAATATAGGGATGAGCGGTATATCAGCCGCCGGCATCGGGTAACGGTCGAGTTGATCCGGCAGCACCCATGCCAGAGCCTGCTCTTCTCTTGGTCTCGGCACACCCTGCCAGCGACGGCATGCGTAAAGCGGCATCAAAAGATGAAATTTTTCATACGCATGGCTGGCAAAGGCGAGAGGGGCCAGACATCCGGCAGAGGCATCTACACCCAGTTCCTCCCGCAATTCACGGATCAGGGCCTGTTCAGGGGTCTCACCGGGTTCCACCTTGCCACCTGGGAACTCCCACAGCCCCGCCATGCTGCGCCCTTCCGGACGACGGGCCAGCAGGATCTCTCCCTGAGCGTTCACCAGCGCCGCCGCGACCACCAGCAGGACTGGCAGATTGGCAGGCGCCATGCCCGGCATGATGCCCGATTGTGGCGGTGTTACCTGTTCCCGCCCACGCGGCAGGCCCGCATCGGGCACTCCGAACAGATCGTCCCGCAGCGCCTCGAAATGCAGCACCGGCACTTCTCCGGCCCGGGAGCGAAAGGGTTTCACGCCCGCCCCGACTTCCCGGAAACCAATTCGCTTCAGCACTGCGATCGAGGCCAGATTATCGCGGTCAGCCGTCGCTTCCAGCCGGTTGATCGGCAGATTGGCCATGGCCCAGCGGCACAGCCTGCCGACCGCCTCGGTCGCCACCCCATGCCCCCAGAAACGCCGTCCGACCCAGTAGCCAATGCTCGCCGCCCGTCCAGCCTGCCGGAGACTGCCGCGACCTTCCGGCAGCAGACGCAGGCCGACCCCGCCGATCAGGGTCTCCTTGGGGGCTGGCTCATAGCCTTCATGACCGGTAATGCCGAGATGCCAGGCGGTTCCCTCCCTGATACCCTGCAAGGTGGAACCGATCCACTCATCGGCCAGACTGCGCGGATAAGGGAACGGAACTTCTGCCAAAGTGCGACTGATTTCCCAATCATTGATCAACCGGTGCAGGGCCGGCGCATCTTCGGGGGAAAATGGACGCAGAATAAGGCGCTCCGTGCGGAGCGGCTTGAAGGCAGGTGTTTCGGATGAAGTCTGACTCGATGGCGAACGGGCTATCTCAGCACCGCTGCTCCGTGCCCGAAAGCTGAACGGAGGCCTTTCCGGCCGCGCTTCATCCGCCACCCTGTCAGCTCCTGTAGGAGCCGTTGATGTCGATGTAACCGTGCGTCAGATCGCAGGTCCAGGCAGTCGCCCGGCCTTTGCCGAGACCAAGATCGACCGCAATATTGATTGCCCGGCCTTTCATATGGGCCACAACCGGAGCCTCGTCATATCCGTCGATCACACCGCCATTGCGGGCCATCCATACGCCGCCAACCGCAACACCAAGCTTGTCGCGATCCGCCGGCTCACCTGCCTTGCCGACTGCCATCACGATGCGACCCCAGTTCGCATCTTCTCCGGCAACAGCCGTTTTCACCAGCGGGGAATTGGCGATGGACATGGCGATTTTCTCGGCGGAACCATTGCTGACAGCACCTTCGACATCGATCCGGATCAGCTTCTGCGCGCCTTCGCCGTCCCGTACCACCTGAAGAGCAAGATCGAGCAAAATTTCAGACAAGGCACGCGCAAAATCGCGCAGGGCTGGACCGCCTGTTTCCGGGACGCCAGGATGATTGGCCTGGCCAGTCGCGAATAGCAGCACTGTGTCACTGGTGGAGGTATCACTGTCCACCGTGATGCGGTTGAAACTGGTTTTGACTGCCTTGCCCAACATGGACTGCAAAGCCGCCGCGGGAATGGCCGCGTCCGTAAACACGAAGCAAAGCATGGTCGCCATATCCGGGGCGATCATACCGCTGCCCTTGGCAATCCCCTGAATGCGCACCGTCTTTCCGCCGATCTTCGCAGTACGGACCGCTCCCTTGGGAAAGGTATCGGTGGTCATGATGCCACGCGCGGCATCATGCCATGTGTCCTCGGTCAGCGCCGTATGCAGGGCGGGAAGAGCGGAGACAATCCGCTCATAAGGCAGTTGCTCGCCAATCACGCCGGTGGAGGCCAGAAAAACTTCCTCCTCCGCACAGCCGAGCAACTTTGCCGCCGCTTCAGCGCTGCGGCGAGCCGCTTCTTCCCCGGCGCGACCGGTGAAAACATTGGCATTGCCAGCGTTGACCACCAGCCCCCGCGCATGGCCGCCCTTCAGTGCCTCCCGGCACCAGCCGATCGGTGCGCCGGGACATTTGTTGCGGGTAAATACCCCCGCAACAGTTGTGCCTTGTGCCAGCTCCACCATGACCAGATCGGTGCGGCCCTTATAGCGGATACCAGCTGCCGCCGCACCAAGCCTGACACCCGGCAGAGGCGGCATCTCAGGCAGCGTGACGGCCAAAGGAGAAACCGGATGAGTCATGGCTCAGTTCTTCGCGGGAGCAGGGGCCGCAGGGGCAGCCTCCGGCTTCGGCACGGAACCATCAGGGTTGAAGCGTTCAACCTTCGCGCCCTTCATGGCGTTCGTGACAAGATCTTTCACCCCGTCCTGAATCACCTGCTGACGGAGCTGATCACGCGCCTGCTCGAAAGTCTGGGCCGGAGCACGACGATGTTCCAGCGTCTGGATCACGTGCCAGCCGAACTGGGTATGCACCGGCGTGGGGGAGACTTCATTATTCTTCAGCGCGAAGGCCGCCTTGCTGAATTCCGGCACCATATCGGCCTGCTTGAAGAACCCCAGATCCCCACCATTCGCAGCGCCCGGATCCTTGCTGCGTTCCTTGGCAATCTTGGCGAAATCGCCGCCCGCCTTCAGCTCGGCGATGATGCGCTTCGCCTCATCCTCGGTCGGCACCAGAATGTGGCGGGCATGGACTTCTTCCTCACCCGGCTTGCCAGCCAGTTCCTTGTCGAATTTCTTCCGCAGCGCCTCATCGGTCAGCAGCGGGCCGACATGCTCACGGATATAATCGTTCTGAAGCGTCTGATTGGCAGCCCGCTTCATATCGGCTGCGACATCCGGCTTCTTGTCCAGACCTTCCTTGCGGGCCGCCTGAACCAGCGCCTCACGCTGGAGCATCTGGTTCAGCAGGATCGGGTAGATGACCTGCGGCGGGGCCTGACGCATCTGTTCCGGCAGATTGCGGGCGGCATCCTCCAGATCCCCCAGATGAATGTCGGCGCCATTGACACGGCCGACGACCGTGCTCGGGGGCGGTGCCGCCTTCTGGGCGGAGGCTGCGTCATCAGCCTGTGCTGCGGTGACGGAAAGCCCGGCGCTCCCGGCCAGCAGGGCGGCGGCCAGTAAAGTCCGACTCCGCGTGCTGCTGAAGCAACGGGACACCGTGGGATAAAAAGTCATGGACGTTCCTTGGTTCTTGACGGGCGGCGAGGATATCGCCTCTCGGCCATACACCCCGCAAGCTTGCGGCTGGATCATGACGAATGCCGCGCCTTCACTCAAGCGGGGGGATGGGAGAAACCTTACAAGATAACCGTACCATCATGCTTCGGAAGGCTGTTTTCCACTTTATCCCGTCCCCCGACAGGGCCGCTGCGTTGACCCGGCCCGCGACGGGTCCTATCTGAAGCGGCTGATGATGGGTCTGTCAGGCTCACCATCCACTGGCTCTCACTCCGTGCCGGGCTCCGGGCCGGCACGGAATCCTTATCCGGAAAGCACTTCGATGTTCGCGAGACTCGTCCGCTCCATCTTCGGCTCCAGCAATGATCGCTCCCTGCGCGAGTATCAGCGGCGGGTGCAGCAGGTCAATGCCCTGGAACCCGAACTCGCCGCGCTGACGGATGCAGAACTACAGGCCCGCACCATCCTGCTAAAACAGAAGCTCGCGGAGGGCGCCACGCTGGACGGTATCCTCCCCGAAGCCTTCGCCACAGTGCGGGAGGCATCGAAACGTGTTTTCGGCATGCGTCATTTCGACGTCCAGCTGATCGGCGGCATGGTGCTGCATGACGGCAAGATCGCCGAAATGCGGACCGGCGAAGGCAAGACGCTGGTGGCCACCCTGCCTGTCTATCTCAACGCCCTGACCGGACAGGGCGTCCATGTGGTGACGGTGAATGACTACCTCGCCCGCCGCGATGCGGAAACAATGGGGCAGCTGTACAGCTTCCTCGGTCTGTCTACCGGCATCGTGGTGCATGGGCAGGAAGAGCATGAACGCCGTGCCGCTTACCATGCCGACATCACCTATGGCACCAATAACGAATTCGGGTTCGATTACCTGCGCGACAACATGAAGTACCGGCTGGAGGATATGGTCCAGCGCGACTTCACCTATGCCATCGTCGACGAAGTCGACAGCATCCTGATCGATGAGGCCCGTACCCCGCTTATCATCTCCGGCCCGGCGGAAGACAGCTCTGACCTTTATCGCTCGGTCGATGCAGTGGTCAGGGAGCTGGTAAAAGACCCGGCTACTTTCGAAAAAGACGAAAAGCAGCGCAGCGTACACCTGACCGAAGCCGGATCGGAAAAGGTCGAGGAGATGCTGCATGCAAGCGGCATCCTGACCGACGGAAATCTTTACGACACCTTCAACATCACCGTTCTGCACCATGTGCAGCAATCGCTGCGGGCCCATACCCTGTTCGAACGGAACGTCGAATATATTGTCCGCGACGACAAAGTGATCATCATCGACGAATTCACCGGCCGCATGATGGATGGCCGCCGCTACTCCGAAGGGTTGCACCAGGCGCTGGAAGCCAAGGAACATGTAACCGTCCAGCAGGAAAACCAGACGCTGGCCTCCATCACCTTCCAGAACTACTTCCGCATGTATCCGAAACTGGCGGGCATGACAGGCACCGCATTGACCGAGGCGGATGAATTCGCGGAGATCTACAAGCTCGATGTGCTGGCGGTTCCCACCAACCTGCCGGTCCAGCGCAAGGATGGCGATGACGAAGTCTATCGCACCGCACGTGAGAAATATGAGGCCGTCGCCAATCTGATCGAGGAAATCCGTACACGCGGCCAGCCTGTTCTGGTGGGCACGACCTCCATCGAAAAGAGCGAAGTAATCAAGCAGTTGCTGGATCAGAAGCGCATCCCGGCCGAATTGCTGAACGCCAAGCAGCACGAGCGTGAGGCGATCATTGTTGCCGAAGCCGGTGCGCCGGGCCGTGTCACCATCGCCACCAACATGGCCGGGCGCGGCACCGACATCAAACTCGGCGGCAATGCCGAGGCACGGATCCAGACCGAGCTTGCGGATATGCCGGAAGGACCGGAACGCGACGCCGCGATCGCCCGGATCGAACAGGAAGTGCAGGAAGCGCATGAAGCCGTGCGCAAGGCCGGTGGCCTGTTCGTGATCGGCACGGAACGCCATGAAAGCCGCCGCATTGATAATCAGCTTCGTGGCCGCTCCGGCCGGCAGGGCGATCCGGGCGAATCCCGCTTCTTCCTGTCGCTGGAAGATGATCTGATGCGCATCTTCGGCAGTGACCGCATGGGCGCGATGCTGCAACGTCTCGGGCTGAAGGATGGCGAGGCGATCATCCATCCCTGGATCAACAAGGCCCTGGAAAAAGCGCAGAAGAAAGTCGAGGCCCGCAACTTCGATATGCGCAAGAACGTGCTGAAATACGACGACGTGATGAATGACCAGCGCAAGGAGGTCTACGCCCAGCGCCGCGAATTCATGAACGCCGATGATGTGAGCGAGACCGTCACGGATATGCGGGAAGAAGTGATCGACACCCTGATCACCCGCCATATCCCCGAGCGCGCCTTTCAGGAGCAATGGGATACAGCCGGTCTGGCCGCCGGCCTGCGCGCGTTGCTGAATGCCGATCTTCCTGTCGAGGAATGGGGGCGTGAGGAAGGTGTTGACGAAGCGGAAATGCGCCGCCGCGTTCAGGCTGCCGCCACAGAGTTGATGGATGTGAAGGCCGCCCATGCCGGGGCCGATGCCATGCGCTATATCGAGAAGGCCTTGCTGCTGCAAACGCTGGATCAGGTGTGGAAAGAACATCTGCTGCTGCTTGACCAGCTTCGTCAGGGCATCGGCCTGCGCGCCTATGGCCAGCGCGATCCGCTCAATGAATACAAGAGCGAGGCTTTTTCTCTGTTCAATGCGATGCTGGATGAGCTGAAGGAACGCGTAACCGCTATTCTGGCGCAGGTGGAATTCGGCGCCCCCCCGCCGGCCAGCGCCGATCCTTTCGTCAGCAGCGCCAGCCAATTCGTGGAAAGCCATCCCGAACCCGTCAGCATCCGTATGGCTGTCGGCCCGAACGGAGAGGATATTCCCCTGCCCCCTCCTCCACCTGCGATGTTTTCCGCTGCCTATGCAGATATAGAGGGGATTGATTTCAATGATCCTTCCACATGGATCAATGTTCCTCGCAATGCTCCCTGCCCGTGCGGGTCCGGACAAAAATACAAGCACTGCCACGGCAGGCTTGGCTGAAAACGCTCATTTTTCTGAATAAGAAATGAAAAACGGGGCCTTCATTGCCCCGTTTTTTTGGTTCACCGGCGCGTTCCCTGCTCAGAACCGCGTGTAGATAAAAGCCTCAAGCACATAGGCATTGCCGCCGACGACAGGCTGGTTACCGGTTGCGGGCTGATAACTCGCGACATTGGCAAGGCCATTACGGCCGGGAAATGCAACACCTGCCAGCATGGCACCGGAGATAGTCGGGCTATACTGATAGTTGACCGAGACATCCACCTCATCGCTATACTTGTTACTGCCGGTATTCAGGCCGTACTGCGAAGGATGATTCATAAGAACATTATAGTAGATGATGTTGAAAGCCGTCTTGTCATCATGCTTGAAAACGTGAAAAGGCGGATTAAGGGTGATGCCGACCTGATTAACATCATATCCTGAATATCCCATCAGATATTCACCAACGACCTCGCCCGAAAAATATCCGCCATACAGTTTGCGGGAGCCATTATAGAGAAACAGCGGATCATAAGAGTGCTTGACCGTTCCTTTGGGATTATTCTCACCGCTATAGGTGGTGCGACGGTAATAGACCGAGGGCGACCATGGAAGATCAGAAAAACTGTAGCCTGGCTCTATATAATAGGCATACGCATCAACGCTCTGGTACCCTTGGCTGGCATTGCTGTTCTGTTCACCGACATATTGGCCATAGAGCGTAAAGTTCTTTCTGATTCCCAATGCCTTGATGGGAACGAATGAGCCGCCGAAACTCAGCGAATAAACATTCATGCCGTCACGATTGGCGCGGCTGGTGTAATTATAGGTGCTGGATTTGTCGGAGTCATAAATATTGAAGTAGGTCAGCGTCACATATGCCTCGCGATTGGCATAGGTTGGTGCGCCGTCAAGGCCCGGCTTGCTGCGGAACAGTGTGACATCGAAGCCTGCGAAACTGCTTCTGGGCCGATCGAAACCATATGTCAGGCCCGCATCGGAATTGACTTCCAGCGCGAAGATATCGGCGCGCACGGGATGTCCATCAAACTTGATCACCCCCGGACCCGAGAACGCCATACGGGGCGCATACCACCATGCCGCACGTCCGCCTGTATTGTATGTTCCGCGACCAACGAGAAAGCCATCATCGATTTTGAAAACCTGTCTTCCGCCCTGAATGGCGACAACATCCTTGCCGCCACCAGAAGCAAGATTGGTTTCAAATCCCAGATAGGCTTCCTCCACCCCCATGTAGAAAGGCTCATGCCCGGTCTGCGAAAACTGCTCGAAATCGCCATGCCCGACCGTTTTGGTACCGATGGCATTGACCGACCCGTATAACGTTCCAATATTGAAATGGTGGGACACCATGACGCCCGGTTTGAAATATAGCTCGGCCGTCACAGGCCCGCGATTGGCGACCGGACGTCCATCATGATAGACAATCGAACCGGCGCCAAAGTTTATATTAGCGCCATTCATGATCACACCGCCCAGCTCCATAAAAGCCTGAATCCGCGTACCACGTGAATCATACAGAACCTGATCAGCCCAGCCTTGCATCGGTGCGAAAATGACCGCCACGCCACAGACCAAGCCGCTGACAGTCCAGGCACGCTCGCATATCGAATGTGCCGATACTCTCTTGAATATAGTCCACATAGTGCACGTTTCCCCGCGCATCGCTCGGCAGTGTGAAGCCAGCCAAACTCACCCACTCACGGCCGTGCGTTGACTTTCCCCTGCTTGACTTCGGCGGCTCTCTTAAAGTGAGAGTCTGTATCGCCGTTGGATGCCACTTCGTTTTTCAGCATAGCCGATATTTTATTCTGGCATCGATCTATGGATGTAACCTTAAGAAAGCGTCTGCCAGCTTGGATAAAAACGACAAACACAATGAATAAATTACACAATTGCGTCAAACAATTGCTTGTTTTATTTATATTGAATGATCATTCAATATAAATTTACTTAAATCAATATTTCCTCACCAAGGTTAATTGATAATCATTATTAAAAACAGAGCCGGCCTATCTTTATATTACACGATTAAATATTTGAATAAACATACGATAGATCATTATATAAATTAAAATCATCTTTTACGTAAAAGATATTTTTAATGTTTTATATTGTAATTATATATTTATAATTTAATTATAAAATACAATTCATATTGTTGATAAACTTTGAAACTATGTATTGTCCTTTTTCATGCCCTTGCTGGCAGAGCGGCTGACTATACCAGGAAGCTGCCGACTTGGCGGAAACGTCTGTGGCTTAGCGCCAGAATGCAGTTGGCAACCGCATGATAATGGACCCGCTTATGTCTGGCAGGAGGCTGACCCGCAATCAATGACTATGCAACAAAGCCCCACCTCTGTTCTCATAAAGCCTTCTTAAAGCATTATTTAAAATTATGCTTGCCTCACAATCATCGGCAAAAAATGTGACAATTGAATAACTTATCGATCCCAAAATGATTTCCATCATTTTATGCGATCTATGAAGCATTTTACGCAATTGACCGCTCCCTGATGTCTTTCAAAAACAGAAAAAGGAGGGAACGGTCCATGAAAATATCAAAAAATCTCTCAGGTTATGCTGCGGTTTTTGCCTGCCTTGCTCCGCACCTTGGCTTTGCTCAGTCAGCGTCACCAAAGGCTGTGCGGCCTGCACCATCCGGTTTGCAGGACACGACAGAGGCAAGCACTGTTACTCTTCCGGAACTGAACGTCATTGGCAGCACCCCATTGCTGGGATCCGGGATCGACAAAAACAAAGTCCCGGCCGATTCAACGGTGCTGGATTCCAAAGACATCGCCTTACGCGGTGCACCGAACATGCTCCGAGCGCTGAATCAGCAGGTTGCAGGTGTCAACCTGGTCGATTCTTCAGGTAATCCACAGCAACCCGCCCTGTTATATCATGGTTTTACCGCGTCCCCTCTACAAGGAACGGAGCAAGGTCTGGCCGTTTATCTCAATGGCGTACGGTTCAATCAGGCTTTTGGCGATACCGTTAATTGGGATCTGATCCCCAACCTGGCGATCGACACACTGAACCTGGAGGGCTCGAACCCGGCGTTTGGCCTGAATGCCATCGGCGGCGCCCTGAGCGTCAAGATGAAAAACGGCTTTACCTACCAGGGCGGAGAAATCGATCTGTATGGTGGATCGTTCGGGCGAATGGGAGCCAATCTGCAATACGGCAAGCGTATCGGCAACGTTTCCACTTATCTTGCCGGCAGTGTGCTGCATCAGGATGGCTGGCGTGACCAGCAATCAACCGATATCCAGAATTTCTACGGGGATGTCGGCATTCGTAATGACCGTGCCGAGGTGCATTTCAATCTGACCATGGCCAATTCGGTTCTGAATGGTCCCGGCACCTCGCCTGTCCAGCTGCTGCAAGCCGATCCGGCAGCGCAGTTCACGGCGCCCAACCAGATCTCCAACCGCTACATTCTCGCGACTGTGAACGGTAACGTAGACGTCGGGCGCAATACATCGATCCAGAGCAACGCCTACTATTCCTATTTCCAACAGAGGGTAATGAACGGCAATTCGGCCAATGACTTCCCCTGCAATGATGGCTCCGGGCTGATGTGCAATTCTGATACCGGTTTGCCCAGCACGACACGAGGCGGCGCACCGATTGCAGCCTATCTCGGCAATAATCCTTATTCCTATTCCGAGCTGGATGCGCAGACGACCAACACCAACAGCTATGGCACCTCCGCTCAGGTCACCAATAAGGACGATCTGTTCGGCCATCAGAATCACTTCGTCGCCGGAGGCAGCTATGACGGTGCCACCACCATGTTCGGAGGCTCCTCCTATATCGGTGGCATCACGCCCGTCTCACGCGATTTTATCGGACCGGGTGTCCTGCTGGATGAACCGGGGCAGAATGTTCCGGTTCGCGTCGGTCTGACCAACAATTTCTTCGGCCTGTTCGTGACCGATACGTTCGACGTGACGGATCGTCTGTCATTGACCGTCGCCGGGCGCTTCAACTCCGCCCAGATCGACATCAACCAGATTGGCGGCGGAGATGTGACGGGTAATCATGTCTATAACCGCTTCAATCCCTCAGCCGGACTGACCTACAAGATCATGCCCTGGCTGACCTTCTACGGCAGCTATGCGGAAGCGAACCGGGCACCGACACAGGCAGAGCTTTCCTGCGTCAATCCGGCGCAGTCCTGCAGTCTGGCGAACTTCTTTACCGGTGACCCGGACCTCAAGCAGGTCGTTGCCCATACTTGGGAATCCGGCCTGCGCGGCAGCACACATCTGACGGCCGATGCAAAGCTGGGCTACAAACTCGGCCTGTTTCACACCAACGTTGACGACGACATTGCTTTCGTCAACAGCGTGACACTGGATCGCGGCTTTTTCCAGAATGTCGGGCAGACGCGGCGTCAGGGTGTCGATTTCCATGTTGATTACACCACCAGGCGCCTGATGGCCTACCTCAACTACTCCTATGTCGATGCGACTTATCAGAGCACCTTCATCGAGGATGGCGGCAGCAATCCCGTGACGGATGCGAATGGCAACATTACCGTCAATCCCGGCAACCGGATGCCCGGCGTGCCGCAGAATACCGTCAAGGTTGGCGTTACATACAACGTGACACCGAAATGGATCGTCGGTGCGGTGGGTATCGGTCAGAGCGGAACCTATCTGTTCGGAGACCCCGCCAACACCAATGAGAAGCTGCCTGCATTCTTCGTCGTCAATCTGAACACATCCTATCAGATTACACCGCATGTCCAGCTGTTCGGCGTGATCATGAACGTGACCAACCAGAAATATTATACTTACGGCACGTTCTCGCCCACCTCATCTGTCTATCTGTCACAGGCGCCCAATGCGACCAACCCGCGTGCCTACAGCCCGGCCGCACCGATCGGTGGCTATGGCGGCCTCAAGATCACGTTCTGAAACAGAAACGCCCGGCCAGAGTATGCTGGCCGGGCGTATCAGATAGCAATGGAAGCATGATCAGTGCGTCACTGTATCGCGCCCCATTCGCAGGAATTTTTCTCGCCGCCTTGTCTTCAACGCTGCCGCTTCCAGCCCCAACAAAGGCTGCAACTGCGCAGCAATCGCCTCACCGGTCAGGGCAATGGCCTTGTCCGGTGCACGATGCGCACCGCCCAGTGGCTCATACACCACCTGATCGATCAGCCCGAATTTCAGCAGATCATCGGCGGTGATTTTCATGGTCTCCGCCGCGACAGAAGCCTGAGCCGCATCACGCCACAGGATCGAACCGCAGGCTTCCGGTGAAATCACCGAATACCAGGCGTGTTCCAGCATCAGCACCCGATCCGCCGAGGCCAGCGCAATCGCGCCACCGGAACCACCTTCACCAATCACCGTCGCAATCACGGGGGAAGGACTGTCCAGCAGGGCTTCGACAGAACGTGCGATAGCTTCCGCCTGACCACGGGCCTCGGCATCCACACCGGGATAGGCACCCGCCGTATCCACAAATGTCAGCACGGGCAATCTGAATCGACCGGCCAGCTCCACCAGACGCCGCGCCTTGCGATAACCTTCCGGCCGGGGGGAGCCGAAATTATGTTTGATCCGGGTTTCCAGATCGGTGCCTTTCTCCGTTCCCAACACCATGACAGGATGGCCCTGAAAACGGCCCAGACCACCGATAATGGCAGCATCATCGGCAAAGGCCCGGTCGCCTGACAGCTCCGTATAATCGCTGATCAGCGTGGTGATGTAGTCCTTTGCCTTCGGACGCTCCGGGTGTCGGGCTACCTGCACCTTCTGCCAGGGCGTCAGCTTCGCGTACGTTGTGCGCAGCAGCTTGTCAGCCTTGTCGGTCAGCCGGGAAACCTCATCGGCAATATTGATGCCGTCAGGCTCCGACATGCGGCGAAGCTCTTCGATCTTGCCCTCGAGCTCCGCAATCGGTTTTTCGAATTCAAGGAAATGCCGGGTCATGAGCAGGGGCTTTAGCAGCCATACGGGCGGCGCGCTACCCATCTGATGCACATGACGCCCCGCAGCAGAACTCAATCCTCTGCCGCGATGGACAGCGGGTGGCAGGAGTCCACCAGTGCACGCAACCGCTCCGACAACACATGGGTATAGATCTGCGTGGTGGCGATATCGACATGCCCCAGCAGCATTTGCAGGCTGCGGAGATCAGCCCCCCGCGCCAGCAAATGCGATGCGAAGCAATGCCGCAGCACATGGGGAGACACCCGGGCAGGATCGAGACCCGCCTGCAACGCGACCCGTTTCAACATCAACGCAAAACCCTGTCGGGTCATTGGTTTTGCCGGATCACGGCCGGGAAACAACCAGCGTGATTGCTCCGCCCCGCTCCGCATCGCCGCGACCGCGGCAATGGCAGCGGCTGAGACCGGCACCATCCTCTCCCGGCCGCCTTTGCCCCGCACCGTCATCATGGGCGCATCTCCACGGAAGGCGCGGGCGGGCAGCGCCAGCACTTCGGAGACACGCAGGCCGGTGCTGTACAGTATTTCCAGCGCCGCATGGGCCGCCGGCTCGGCCGGAGCCGCCTGCAACAGTGCATCGACCTCCGCCTCATCCAGATATTTCGGCAGAGAGCGCGGCAATTTCGGCGCATCCAGCAGGGCAGTGGGGTCATCAGACCTTGTCCCCTGCTCCAGCAGGAAACGGTAAAACTGCCGTAGCGCAGAAAGGCGACGCGACTGGGTGCGAGGCCCGTTCCCGGCCCCGCTCTGCGCGGCGAGGTAGCCACGCAAGGCAGCCTCCTCAGCATATAACGGATCTACCCTGTGACGGGCGGCATAGCCGGACCAGTCGCGCAGGTCAGTCCCGTAAGCCAGCAATGTGTTCCGTGCTGCCCCACGCTCGGCCGCCAGCATCTCCAGAAAACTCTCGATATGCCGCTCCATGACCGCAGCCTCCGACACAAAGCATCAGGGGGAGCGATCAGTGATGATCGAAACGATCATTGGGCAGCGTCTTCTGCACCGCCGCCACATGCGGCTGCGGCGGAAACATACCCAACCCCACGAAGATGCCTCCGGCCGCCACCAGTCCAAGTGCGACAACAATCAATAATGCAGTCCGCATACGTCTTGGCCTCAACCTGTCCTGAATTCCGTCAGACGGTCCATGCCATCCTCCCCATCGCTTCCGATCACGGAAAAAAGGCGGAGAGGCGGACAAAACCGTGTGCCTGTGCTAGCCTCCGCAATCATGACACGCAACTCTGCCCTTGCCCCTTCTCTCCGTGATTCCGTGACACCCCCGGCCTGGCTGCAAGGCCGCAGCATCGTGCTGGTTGGTCTGATGGGAGCTGGAAAAACCTCCATTGGACGCCGTCTGGCCGCCCGACTCGGAATGCCGTTCCGCGATGCGGATGCGGAGATTGAGCGCGCAGCGGGCTGCAACGTCGCGGAAATTTTTGCCCGCCATGGTGAATCAGGATTCCGTCAAGGGGAGCGCCGCGTCGTACGCAGGCTCCTGTCAGAGGAACCCCTCGTGCTCGCCACTGGCGGCGGCGCCTTCATGGACCCCGAAACCCGACGCGTCATCAGGGAGGGCGCTGTCAGCATCTGGCTACGCTGTCGCCTGCCGGTGCTGCTGAAACGTGTCTCCGGCCGCACGCATCGGCCGCTGCTTAATCAGGGCGATCCAGCGGATATCCTGCAACGGCTGATCAATGAGCGGCATCCCGTCTATGCGGAGGCTGATCTGATCGTGGATTGCGGCGATGACAGTCAGGATGGCACCACTGATAACGTCCTGCATCATCTTCAGGAATATCAGCCTCCACGCAGGCTGACCGTCAGCCTGACCGCCAATCGCTATGATGTGGTGATCGGCGAATCCCTGCTCTCCCGTGCCGGAGCGTTGCTGATCCCGCATATTCCGCAGAAACGGGCGATAATCGTCACCGATGAGACCGTCGCCGCCCTTCACCTGCCGATCCTGTTGAAAGGTCTGGAGGAAACCGGGATCAAGGCAGACAGCATCGTCGTACCACCGGGAGAGACTTCAAAATCTCTGGAGGTCTTTGGCCGTGTGACCGACGGGCTGCTGGCTGCCGGGGTAGAGCGCCGAACCACCGTGATCGCCCTCGGTGGCGGCGTCGTCGGCGATCTGGCGGGCTTTGCCGCTGCCGCAACCCTGCGTGGCCTGCCTTTCGTGCAGATTCCCACCACCCTGCTGTCACAGGTCGATTCCAGTGTGGGAGGCAAGACAGGGATCAACACCGCGTATGGTAAAAATCTGCTTGGCGCATTCCATCAGCCCCGTCTGGTACTGGCGGATACGACGACGCTCGGCACCCTGCCACATCGGGAAGTGCTGGCCGGCTATGCGGAGATCGTGAAAGCCGGGCTGATCGGCGATGCCGCCTTCTACGAATGGTGCGAAGCCCATGGACAAGCCGTCACCACAGGGGAACGCGACAGCCAGGCTGAAGCCATCATGCGCGCCTGCGCCTTCAAGGCGCAGGTTGTGGGGGATGATGAGCGGGAGGAAAAGCCGAATGACGGCCGCGCCCTGCTCAATCTGGGTCATACATTCGGCCATGCACTTGAGGCCGATTTAGGCTACGGCACCATCCTGCATGGGGAGGGCGTGGCGGTGGGGCTGGGGTTGGCATTCCGCCTCTCCGCCAAACTCGGCCATTGCCGGAGCCAGGATGCAGACCGGGTCATCGCCCATGTCGCCTCGGTCGGGCTGCCTGCCGAGTTGTCCATGCTCAACCGCCGCTTTTCCGCCAAGCAGTTGATCGGCCATATGCAGCGCGACAAGAAAATGCGGGACGGCAAACTTGCTTTTGTGCTGGCACAAGGGATCGGGCGGGCCTTCACAAGCCGCGACGTGCCGCAGGATGCAGTCGTTGAAGTATTGAGGGAGGCTGGCTGCGAGGCTTAAGCCCCGCAGCTTTCTGGCTGTTCAGGAGGATTGCCAGTGCAGCCCGGTCACGCCGACAAAAGTGACTGTCGCACCATCCGCCAGCGCCATGACGCTGCTGCCGCCCTGTACCGCGATGGAGACATCCCCCGCCACATAACCGCTGAGCCGGACCGTGTCCGCTGCCGCATTGAACCCGTAGATCCGGGTGTTGCCGCCAGTCTGTCCCTTGGTCATCTGAAACACGTCCTGACCGGTCCCGGCGAAGACAGTGGCCGCGCCACTGCCGAGAAAGATCGCATTCTGTCCGCTGCCCAACGCAGCCTGCATCGACCCGGCGCCCGTCCAGAGTTCGGTGTTACCGGAACCACCCCACAAGGTCGTGTTGCCTCCACCAACCAGCGCCATATTCCCCGCCCCGGCAATGACAGTGTTGCTTCCCTGAGCCGACACCACCGTATCCTGACCGGACTGTCCGCCAAACACGCTGGACTGCCCGCTGCCGGTTACAATCGCATTGCCACCGTTACTGACCAGCACCCCCTGCCCTGATCCGCCAACGAGCGTGTCCGTACCGGAACCGAACATGACAGTGCCGGACTCTCCGCCAAACAGCAGACTGTTATGGCCCGCGCCCACCAAAGTCGTATTACCGCTCGCCGCAACAATGCCTGATGCAGCAGCACTATAAACACCGCCGCCACTACCACCGAGCAGGGTAGACGCACCTGAACCACCGGAAACCGTCGAGGCTCCGCTTCCTCCCATGAACAGAAATGTACCAGTGCCATTCAACGCGACTTCAGCGGCACCAGCATGAATGGTGTCGGCACCATTGGCGGTAATGGCTTCCTTCCCGCTATGCAGCCAGATTGTGTTGCTGCTGCCTGCCCGGGTAGAAATACCGCCGGTGCCCGCACCGGTTGCCGTGGTGACATTCAGCGTCACCCCATTCAGCACAGTGCCACCGCTATAGGTGCTGTTACCATTCAGCGTCAGCGTCCCGCCACCCTGCACCAGCAACCCGGCAGAGCCCGTCAGGTTGGTGGTCATTGCATAGGTATTACCTGCAATCGTCGTGGCCGCGTTGGGGTCAACCGTGACAATCAGGCGGTTATCCGAGACCGTCACCCCCGCACTCCGCAGATTGGCCAATACTGCATCCAGATCGACACTGCCTGTCAGACGAGCCGCAGAAAGTTTCAATGCAGACGGAGCACTGCTGGTTGGATGCCATCCAAAATCGTCACGGAACATCAGATGAGTAATCTGTCCGCTGGCAGTCGCACCGAAATACAGCGTTCCCATGCCGATGCCACCAGCATGGATAGAAGCAGCAGCAGGGAGAATACCGTCCTGAACCCGCTGCACATAGTGATTGCCGCTGTTTTCCGGGCGGGAATCATTGGCATGTGGAACATCGCTGCTATCAATGACATTAACAGCATACACTGTCACTACGCCGGCAGCGGCAAGGGCTGTTTGCTGGTCAGAAGGCAATGAGGAAACAGGCACGGTCGTCGGCGTATCCCTGACCACCATGACATGCCCGGTATCCCCCGTCGCATTCAGCTCCGGATTGGTCGATGCGTTGGCAGCATCAGGATCGGTATAGATTCCGGTGGAATAAGCAATCAGATCCCCCGCCTGTAATGCCGTCAAACCCACCGAGGCATTATTGACGTCAATTGTCTGAAGCCCGTTTGTGCCCGCACTGGCCGAAGCGAAGGCATCCTGCAGAACATTGGCCTGCGCCCATGGCTGGAATGAGCCGTTCAGCACGACTGTTTGACCGCCGTAGGCTGTTACCGTCTGATTATAGAGCGGAGCATTTCTCAGCGCCTGCACATAGGCATCCTGTACCGGCGCCAGCGTGTTCATGACATAATGAACCCAGCTGGAGCAATCCGCGTATCCGTAAGGTGTTGCAGATGTCAGGTCGATGATGGGAGTCGCGGATATGACAGAGAGCGTCCCATCCTGAAGGATGGTCGGATAAACATAGGCTGTGGTTGCGCCGCTATTATCCAGAACATTGGCGACAGCCTGACCATAGGCAGACAACACGGTGGATGAGCCTGTGATCGCAACCATCTGTAAAATTCCTGAGTCTGAAAAAATAAAGGCGCTCTCTTAAAAGAATAAACTTTCTATTGCTGATTGCCAATTCAAGAGCAAGCTGCGAGCCAATTTTGCCTTCACCGGACATCACGCTCAAGACATAAAAAAAAACCGCCGGGCAAATGCCGCGGCGGTTTTTTTGCAGTCAGCCTAGCCGGCCTGAATAGATCAGGCGGCAACCTCAGCCTTCTTGGCCTGAGCGCGCGTGATACGACGCTTCAGTTCCAGAGCCTCGGTCGGCAGTTGGCGGTCCGGGGTGCCCAGCAGGAAGGCATCAATGCCGCCGTTCTTTTCCACGGTGCGGATCGCACGGGTGGACAGACGAAGGCGGACGGAGGTACCCAGCGTATCGGACAGCAGGCCAGCGACCTGCAGATTCGGCAGAAAACGACGACGGGTCTTGTTGTTGGCGTGGCTGACATTATTGCCGGTCAGCACGCCTTTGCCCGTGATCTGGCAGCGACGCGACATGATCAAATCCCATGCGGAAAGGGTCAGCTTGCGCCGACCAGGTTCTTTCGGAAGGCGCCTTATGGCGAAGCGAAGCCTCTGCGTCAAGCAAACTGTCATCGGGGCGCCCCTTAAAAGCGCCGGGCAGCCATCAGTCTCACACAGTGCCGGACCTTTGCACCCAGACGACTCGATGATCAGGCACGGCCGGAAGAATTGGCCGCTGCCTCCCGCAGACGCTTCAACTCTCCGGAACGGACGCTGGCAATAGCATTCTCCAGCACCGCAATCACGCTGGAATCATCCAGGGAACGGCCAAGCATCGACAGGGAGCCGCTCAGCAAGGCCGATGCAATCGACAGCGAATTGAGCTGCTTGTCGGTCATGAAGGCAATGGCCTGATCGACCACCGCACCCGCATGGCTCAGATCCTGCGGCAGCATGTCATCCTGTGCGTCGTGCTCATGCTGTGTTTCCTCTGTAGCCATGATGCGTTCCTCGTTCATAATGGCGCTTCTTATCGGCCGAAGCGGCTTCAGGTTCAAACCGGGACCAGATCGGCAGGCTGTTCCTGCTGGGCGTCCCACATATGCGCGTAGACACCTGCTTTTGCCAGCAGCGCGGCATGGGTTCCCTGCTCGATCACTGTCCCTTCCGACAGCACGATGATGCTATCCGCATCGACCACCGTGGAAAGACGATGGGCAATGATCAGTGTCGTCCGCGCCTGTGAAACAGCCCGCAGAGCCGCACCGATCTCCTGCTCTGTGCGGGTATCGAGCGCACTGGTCGCCTCATCCAGAATCAGGATACGGGGATTCTTGAGGATCGTACGCGCAATGGCGACACGCTGCTTTTCGCCACCGGAAAGCTTCAGACCCCGCTCGCCAACTCTGGTATCGTAGCCTTCCGGCAGGCGCAAAACGAAGTCATGCACCTGCGCCAGCCGTGCAGCATGCTCGATCTCTGCCTGCGACGCACCAGGGCGACCATAAGCGATGTTATAGCGAATCGTGTCGTTGAACAGCACTGTATCCTGCGGCACCACGCCGATGGCGGCTCTCAGGCTTTGCTGGGTGAAATCGCGAATGTCATGTCCATCAATCATTACCCTGCCCTGTCCCGGATCATAGAAACGGAACAGCAGGCGGCTGATGGTCGATTTGCCGGCTCCGGTCGGCCCGACAATCGCCAGCGTTCCACCCGGCGGCACCGCAAAGGAAACACCGCGCAAAATCGGGCGCTCCTCATGATAGCCGAACCAGACATCATCAAACACCAGTGAGGCGGGCGCGCCTCCGTCGAGCGTAGCTGGCAGGGTGAGCGCGCCGGAACGGTCCTGGACCTCCTGCTCCACCTCCATCAGGCGGAACATCTGCTCCATATCCACCAGCCCCTGGCGAATGGTGTTATAGACGAAGCCCAGAAAGTTCAGCGGCAGATAAAGCTGCATCAGATAGGTATTGACCAGCACGAACCGGCCCACCGAATAACGTCCCTCCACCACGCCCTGCGCTGCCATCAGCATGATGGCCCCCAGCCCAATGGAAATGATCACCGCCTGCCCGATATTCAGCAGGTTCAAGGAAATCTGCGTTTTCACCATGGAGCGGGCATAGCGGCGCAGGCTTTCATCGACGCGCTCAGCTTCCAGCGCCTCATTGCCAAAATATTTAACGGTTTCGAAATTCAGCAGGCTGTCCACGGTACGGTTCTGCGTTTCCGTGTCCATATCGTTCATGGTACGCCGAAAACGGATGCGCCAACTGGCGAAACCGACCGTGAACAGGATGTAGATCCCCACTGCCGCGAAAGCGACCAGCGCGAAACGCCAGTCGAACAGCGCCCATAAAATTCCGATCACCAGCAGGATTTCGATCAGTGTCGGCAGGATGTTGAACACCGCGAAACGCAACACCTGCTCGACCGCCGTTACCCCGCGAGAGATGTTGCGGCCCAACCCACCGGTCTGCCGGTCCAGATGGAACCGCATCGACAGCGTATGCAGATGGCGAAACGTTTCCAGCCCCAGCATGCGGGAGGCCTGCGCCTGTGTCTGTGCGAACAGCGCGTCGCGAAGCTCCCCGAACAAAGCCCCTGCCACCCGCAGCAGCGTATAACCCGCCACCAGAGCCAAAGGCAGATAAATCAGCCCCTGCGGTCCGTGCGGCGTCAGCGCATCCACCGCCTGACTATAGAGGACCGGCACATAAACCATTGCCACTTTCGACAGGATCAGAGCCGCCATTGCCGCAACCAGCTGCGTCCGGGCCGCGACATTATCCTTCGGCCAAAGAAAGGGCAGCAGCGAGCGGATCGTCGCCCAGACATTGCGTGGCGGCGGTAACTGCCCGGCCGGCCGTACGGAATCCTGAGCAGATGCCGGCGCTCTCGGTATCGTGGAAATGGTCCTGCTCCTTCCCTTGTTTAAAGACTTATCGCGCAGTCTGGCAGCCCGATCCTGCCACCCCGGTCATTGACATAACCTACCCCGCGCCTCCATCCATCAGAAACACATGTCAGCAGCAGAGCGCCGTTCATGAGTCCCTTTTTACGCCCTGTCGCCGCCTGTCGCTCTCTTGTACTGCCGGGCCATTTTCTACCCTTCAGGCTGGGAGAACGTCAGATCGGATGGGTGTCCCCCCATCTGCTGCCTGCATTGAAGAAGGCACAGCAAGAATTACCTGCCCATGCTCTGCAGCTCGACAAAGATGGGGTGACACTGAGCGGTGACAACCCGGACCTGCCTGCGCTACTGGAAAGGGCACTCTATCGAAGCACCCGTTTTCTATGGCGGGATGAACCTTTCGACATCAGGGAAACGATTGACGGCCCGGTTCTGTTCCAGCTTGATCGTGGAGTTCTGCCCATGCTCGGCGTGCTGGCGCAAGGCGTGCATGCGAACGGGCTGGTGCATCGTCCGGATGGGCTGCATTTATGGGTCTCCCGCCGCAGTGCCACCCGTCCGCTCGACCCCGGCAAGCTTGATCACCTCGCGGCAGGCGGTATTCCCGCCGGGCACGCCCCTTTCGATGCCCTGATCAAGGAAGCCGCCGAAGAAGCTTCCATTCCCGAGACACTGGTCCGTCAGGCGCGCAAGGTGGCTGTGCTGACCTACCGGTTGGAACGACCGGAAGGGCTGCGGCGTGACGTGCTGCACTGCTTCGATCTGGACCTGCCGGAAAGCTTCATCCCTCACGCCGGAGACGGAGAATCCGCCGGGTTCGAACTAATGCCGGTCAAACGCGCCATGGAGATCGTCGCCGAGACGGATGAGTTCAAGTTCAATGTCAATCTGGTGCTGATCGACCTGTTCCTGCGTCTCGGTCTGATCCACGGCGCGGAAGCGGAGCTTGTCTCCCGCGCCCTGTATGATGGGCCGCATCACGCAGCACAAGTCTGCTTATGATTTTGGGGGCTGTTACCGCGACAAAAAAAGCTGCCAGCCTGGGCTGACAGCTTTTCTGCTGGTTCATAGCAGATCTTAAAGATGCTCTCAGGCTTCCCCGGCATCCACGGGGGTGGCAGAGAGTTCCGGCTGATCACCTACGCCTTCAGGCGCGATATGCCGTGTGCGTGGACGACCCGGTCGACGGCCCCGAGGACGAGGAGCCATAGCAGACTCTTCTTCAGTCTGATGAGTTGAACGGGGATGCAGATCAACCGGCGGCACATCGGGCTGTGTCTCGGTAACGGCAGACACCATGGCCTCCGGCTGCTGGACCGACAGATCAAGAGTCTGCCGTTCCGGTGCAGCATGCGCGGCGTTACCGCCCTCGCCCTGTGACGTTTCATCCCGGGAGCGATCGAACCGCTCGTTTTGACGATCGAACGAACGTTCCTGACCATCCTGCTGCTGGGAAGACGTATACTGGCCGTAGCCTGAATGGCCTCCGCCATTGCCGTTCTGACCGTTATAGGACTGGTTGCCGTTATGGTGGCCGCCATTATTCTGCTGATTCTGCTGCTGCGCCTGCAGCATCGCATTCATGATGCGGAAATAATGCTCGGCATGCTGGAAATATCCTTCTGCCGTCACACGGTCTCCGCTGCTGGTCGCATCACGACCCAGTTGCAGATATTTCTCGAACAGCTGCTGTGCCGTGCCACGTACGCGGACATCGGGTCCATTACTGTCGAAAACATGGTTCCGGTTCAGCGGAATATTACCATTATTGTGGTGGCGCATTCCGCCACCACCACCACCGCCGCCCCCACCGCCGCCGCGATGGTTCCGTCCGCGCATACGTTTCATATTCATGCGTTTGCCGTCGCGATTCCCGTTCGCTTTGCTTTTGCCAGACTGCGCAAGCCAGTGTCCTCTGACGCCCGACCGCGCTGTATAAGCCCTGACGGAGCTAGCTCCTCCGTCCGGGCCGTTTCTGCATTCCAGTTCATGGGCGGGCTGCCAAAAGCACTTTTCACGCCATTGCCCGGAGAATCAGATGACTGCCTTTCGGCTCATCCAGAACTTCACCGGATCATAGAGTCTGCAAAAGCTGGATAAATCGATCCAATCCTGCCGCCCCGACCGCCGCGAAGCTGCCCACAGAATTGTTCTGGGGCAATTTTATCCGTCAAGTCAATGCATACCACATAAACCTATCGTGCAGCCTTGCGGAAGATCCTCTGACGACACTTTTTAACCACACGTCATTCTGGTGAGAGGCCGATCATATCAAGACCAAGCGCCAGCGCTCTGGCAATACCACCCAGATCAACGCGGCACCCGATAACGCGTAACCCCGCCTGTGCCGCCAAGGCTCCAACCTCGGCCTCCTGCCCGATCCCCAGCTCCAGAATCGCGACACCGGATGGTGTCAGCAGATCCGGCAAAGAGGGAATGATCCCGCGATAGGCCTCCATACCTCTCTCCCCGGCAGCAAGGGCGGAGGCAGGTTCATAATCACGAACATCTGCCATCAACCCCGCCATATCCCGATCGGGAATATAGGGCGGATTGGACAGGACCAGATCAAACCTGTCCGCACAGCAGGAGGCCCAATCCCCTACACAGAATGCTACCCGATCCGCCACGCCAAGAGAAATCGCATTGCGACGGGCCAACGCAGCAACAGCCTGTTTACGGTCGATACCCAGACCCGTGGCCTGTCGATATTCATGCAGCGCCGCCAACAGCAGGCATCCCGTGCCGGTTCCCAGATCAAGCACACGTCGCACCCCTCCCTGCACCGGAGGGCGCAATGCCAGCGCATACTCGATCAGCGTTTCCGTATCCGGCCGCGGAATCAGCGTGTCAGGCGTCACCGCAAAAGACAGGCCCCAGAACTCCCGCACGCCCAAAATATAAGCCAGCGGCTCCCGCTTCGCCCTGCGCTCGATCCATTCGTCGAGTAAGGGCAGCGTCACCTCCCGCTCGCTGTCGCGCAGCAGCCCGGTCGCATCCAGCCCGAGCAGCATCCCCAGCATCAGCCGTGCCTCTGCCCGCGGAGACTCCACCTCCGCCGCAGCCAGAGCCGAGGCGGCCCGGTTCAATGCTACGCGGATCGTCTCGGACACGATCTCACACTGCCCGGCGCGCGATCAGAAAAACAATCGGCACCGCCCAGCTTGAAATGGCTTCATCCTGCACCCCCACTCGCACACGCATGGATTGCGGCAGCCCCCTCAGTAATGCGCGGATGGCGGCTTCATGCACAGACGGCGTCGCCATACGCGCCAACCATGCTGCAAAATCCATGTTCAGAGTGTCGCTGCGTGCTTCCTCAATGAGGAAACCGGCCCTTTCCAGCCCCGCCACCCATTCCACCAGAGTGCGATTACGGACATGGGAGGGATCACGCAGCAATTCAATGCTCTGCAAGACCGTATCGGCGGCGGCATCGGGAAATCCCGCCGTATCCATGAACACCGCGAGACCACCCGGCTTCAGAACCCTGTAGGCCTGCCGTAATCCGGCCTCGAAATCGGGCCAGTGATGGGCACTGTAACGGCTGGCCACGACATCGAAATGATGATCCGCAAATGGCAAAGCCTCCGCCATGCCAGACACTGTTTCAATATGATGCAGCCCCCGCCGGGCTGCCTCCGCCGCTGCCGCCTCCAGCATACGGGGAGACAGGTCACAGGCCACCACATGCTGCATCAATGGGGCTGCCGTAAAGGAAACATGCCCACCACCACAGCCGAGATCGAGCATCACACCGCCCCGGTACGGTTCAAGCACATCGGCCAGACGGTGCAGATCAGCACCCTTCGCATGCACATCACTCCTCACATAGGCATCGGCACGGGTGCCGAATTGCCGTTCGATATGTGCGGCCTGTGCAGCATGCGTCTGTGTCATCATAACTCCTGTGCGGAAAGACGGGCAGCCTGATCCTCTGCTGTCAGGGCATCGACGAAATCATCAAGCTCGCCGAGCATGACACGATCAATCTTGTACAGCGTCAGATTGATGCGATGATCCGACACGCGCCCTTGCGGAAAATTATAGGTGCGGATGCGCTCGCTGCGATCCCCAGTTCCCACCTGGGCCCGGCGATCAGCCGCACGGCTGGCATGCAGGGCGGCACGCTGCTGTTCATACAGGCGTGCTTTCAGAATCTTCATCGCCTTGGCGCGATTTTTGTGCTGGCTCTTTTCCTCCTGCATCGCCACGACGATACCGGAGGGAAGATGGGTGATGCGCACAGCGCTTTCGGTTTTATTGACGTGCTGGCCGCCCGCGCCGGATGCACGATACACGTCGATGCGCAGATCGCCTTCATCAATCTGCACATCCACATCCTCCGCCTCCGGCAGCACCGCGACGGTCACGGTGGAGGTATGGATACGCCCCTGTGATTCCGTTGCCGGAACACGCTGAACACGATGCACACCACTTTCATATTTCAGCCGCGCAAAAACCGACCGGCCGGTGATTTCAGCCATACCGCCCTTCAATCCACCAAGACCGGTATCGTCATATTCGAGAATCTCGAAGCGCCAGCCTCGGATTTCCGCATAACGCTGATACATGGAAAAAAGCTGTGCCGCGAACAGGCTTGCCTCATCCCCCCCCGCCGCAGGACGAATTTCCAGAATGGCCGAACGCTCATCCGCCTCGTCCTTCGGCAGCAGGGCGATCCGGATTTCCTTTGTCAGGGACGGCAATTTTTCACGCAGGATTTCAGCTTCGCTCTCGGCCAGTTCCCGCATATCGGGATCGGCCAGCATGGCCTCCGCCTCAGCCAGACCGCGCTCCGCCGCCCACAGCTCCTCGATCCGGGCCACAACCGGCTCCAGCTCCGCCAGCTCCCGCGAGGCCGCTGCGAAGCTGTCGCCATTCAGCCCTTCGGACAGGGAAGCCCGCAACTCCTCGGCCCGCGCAACAATCCGGTCGAGATTTGCTGTAAAACTCATGCCACCCCACGCGCCAGCAGCCATGTAGCGAGACCATCCAGCGCCACTTCCTGCTGTTCACCGGTGCGCAGGTCCTTGACCTGTGCCACGCCCCTCGCCCGCTCCTCCGTGCCGAGGATAACCGCGGCCCAGGAACCTGCCTTGTTGGCACGTTCCATGCGGCGCTTCAGATTGCCGCGATAGGCCATTTCCGCCCGCAATCCAGCCGCCCGCAAGCTCTGCACCACATCCAGCGCCGCTTCTTCTTCCTCACCCACGGGCACCACCGCAACCGGTGCCGGTGCAGCAGGCGGCTCAGCCAACAGCATGGACAGGCGCTCGATCCCGGCAGCCCAGCCCACGGCGGGGGTAGCAGGACCACCCATCTCCGCCACCAGACCGTCATAACGGCCACCGGCCAGCACAGTGCCCTGTGATCCCAGCGCATCCGTGACGAATTCAAAGGCCGTATGATTGTAGTAATCCAGCCCTCGCACGATGCGCGGATTTTCCCGGAACGGCACGCCAAGCTGCGTCAGATGTCGCTTCAGCCCGGCATAAAACGTGGCGGCCTCTTCTGTCAGATGCTCGTAAATCACTGGCGCCTCAGCAATCAGCGCACGGTCTCCCTCATTTTTGCTGTCCAGTATCCGCAGCGGGTTACGCTCCAGCCGGGTGCGGCTCTCTTCCGACAAAGACTCCCGCTGCGCCGAAAAATAGGCCACCAGCGCCTCGCGATAGGCATCGCGGCTGGCTTTATCGCCCAGTGTGTTCAGTTCCAGCACCACGCTGCCACCAATGCCCAGCGCGTTCAGGATCTGCCAACCGCAGGCAATCGCCTCCGCATCCGCCAGCGGTTCGGCCGCACCGATCAGTTCCAGCCCGATTTGATGAAACTGGCGATAGCGCCCTTTCTGGGGCCGTTCATAGCGGAACATCGGCCCGGCATAGAACACTTTCTGCGGCAGGGACTGGGTCAGGCCATTGGTGACCAGAGCACGGCAGATAGCCGCCGTTCCCTCCGGCCGGAGGGTCAGCCCTTCGCCGCCGCGATCGGTGAAGGTGTACATCTCCTTCGTCACCACGTCAGACGTTTCACCAAGAGTGCGGCTGAAGACTTTCGTATCTTCGAAAACCGGCGTGGCCCATTCGTCAAAACCATACAGCCCTACGATCCGGCGGGCGGTCTCCACGACATGGCGATAACGACGCTGATCTTCTCCGATCAGATCATGAGTGCCTCTGGGGGGTTGCAAGGCGGCCATATGCGGTCTCGATACACTCGGGTGATGGATAGACACGAAAAAGGCGCGGAGCCTGCGCCCCGCGCCGGAAACAGAACGGAGCCGGACTAAACGGTTTCGTGCTGAAGCGCGGCTTCCTGAGCGGCTTGCTCGGCCGCGGCCTTGGCGGCAGCCTCTTCTTCAACAATGCGGGCGGCTTTTTCTTCCACCAGCGTGACGATGTGATCGACCATGCCGTCGGCAGCAATGGTATGATCGGTCTTACCCGCATTGTAGATCATGTGGCGGCCACCGCCGCCGCCGGTCAGGCCGATATCCGTCATCAGCGCCTCACCAGGACCATTGACCACACAACCGATGATCGAGAGCGTCAGCGGAGTCTGAATATGCGCCAGACGTTCCTCCAGCGCGGCTACGGTCTCGATCACGTTGAAACCCTGACGGGCACAGGACGGACAGGAGATGATCTTCACGCCACGATGGCGCAGGCCGAGGCCCTTTAGAATTTCCCAGCCGACATGCACCTCTTCCTCCGGCTCGGCGGAGAGAGAGACACGCATCGTATCGCCCACGCCCGCCCAGAGCAGATTGCCGAGTCCAATGGCGGATTTCACTGTGCCGGTACGGCGGCCACCGGCCTCGGTAATGCCGATATGCAAGGGATGGTCACAGACTTCGGCCAGTTGCTGATAAGCCGCCACCGCCAGAAACACGTCAGAGGCTTTCACGCTGATCTTGAATTCGTGGAAATCGTGATCCTGAAGAATCTTGGCATGTTCCAGCGCGCTTTCCACCAGCGCATCCGGATTGGGTTCGCCGTATTTCTCCAGCAGATGCCGCTCCAGCGAACCGGCATTCACCCCGATACGGATGGCGCAGCCATGATCGCGGGCGGCTTTCACCACTTCCCGAACACGCTCGGCACTGCCGATATTGCCGGGATTGATACGCAGACAGGCTGCACCGGCTTCGGCCGCCTCAATGGCGCGGCGATAATGGAAATGGATATCCGCCACGATGGGCACATTCACCTCGCGCACGATTTCCTTCAGCGCGATGGTGCTTTCCTGATCAGGGCAGGAGACCCGGACGATATCGACACCGGCGAGTTCGGCACGGCGAATCTGGGCAATCGTCGCTTCCGCATCGGTCGTCAGCGTATTGGTCATGGTCTGCACGCTGATGGGCGCATCTCCACCCACGGCTACCTTGCCGACATGGATCTGCCGGGATTTACGCCGCTCAATCTGCTGATAGGGACGATAGCTCATTGAGCCTGCTCCAATTCACGCCAATACGACACGATGGCGCCCCAGTGGACGCACACCCTTAAAATGGGTCACTTCCATGGATTGTGCCACAAAAGCCACGTCATGGCTGCCCCTAATCCGCTGAATTATCCTGATCCTCTGTCCGTGGTGCCGGAGAGGACACAGTGGATGACCGATCATGGGCAGGTTCAGGAGAAACAGAGGATCTGCCAGAGGATCCAACAGAGGATCCGACAGAAGAACGAGACTGGTCCGGTATGGCTGACGGTGCCGCTTTCTGAAGCGCCTCGGTTTCCAGCGGCACGTTGCGGCGGACGGCACCATTGTTACCCAGAGGAGGCAGATCATGCCCATCCATCACAATCTGAGTGCCCCCGGCATTGCCGGTGGTCAGCAGAAGCGGTCCCTGCCCGGCCTGAGCCTCCGGCACGGCCCAGCTTTCGCCGGCATGCATAACCTTGTTCAACAGGATCGTGCCATTCTGGGATTTTACCTGCATCCATGCATCGGCACTGGCTTTCAGCACAATGCCATGCAGCGTTTTATCCGCCCCCGACGCGACAGGCTTTACCCCGTCCGGCCCAGGGGATTGCCCAGGGGATGGGGTGGTTTGGCCCGCAGCAAGAGAGGGCTGCGATGAGGCAGGGGGCATAGCAGACGGTGACATAATGGGAGCATCCGCTGTCCGCTCCGATGTCTGGTACCCGGGTGCCTGATGCTCAGCAGGGTGGGATGGCGGTGATGCACCAGCCGTTTCAGCCTGTGCGCCGGCAGGTCCATTCGATGCCGGTCCGTTCGATGGTATCTGGGCCGCATGCGTCTCTGCGCCAGGCACCGGGGCAGGAGACGCAGAGGACGCCGAGGGCGGTGCAGAAGGCTGCGCCTGCGAAGTTGCAGACGCCGCCGGGGGGCTGGCGACCGGCGTCTTTGCTTCCTCTTTGCGGGCCAGCGGCGCGAGATGCTCTGGAACCTCCTGCACCGCATCCGGCACAGGATGATTGGCCGATAGTTTGTACCAGCCGATATAACCTGCAACAGCGATCACGGCCCCAAGCAGCACAACTGCTCCCGCGGGAACACCACGTTCCGGCACGGGGGCTGGAAAATGAAGCTCCTGCTGATGATGGCTCGCCCCCGCCTCGGTCTTGAAGCGCTGCACCGTCTCATCAGGATCGAGCCCGAGACTGGCGGCATAGGTGCGCACGAAGCCCATCGCATAGGTGGTGCCGGGCAGATCCCCTATCCGGCCTTCCTCAATGGCCAGAAGATAGGCTGTCCGTATACGGAGTGAAGCCGCTATATCTTCCAACGCCCAACCCAGATGTTCACGCACAGCGCGCAGTTCACCGCCGACAGTCTGGGCATTCCCGGTCACGGTGTCACCAGACAATCCTCTCATACCCATGTCGCAGAGCCCCCGACCTCAGGCATGGAAACAGCCAGCCCCGATGATACCCAATATGATCGCTCGCACGGCTTTGAAAAACTTGGCATCTGGATCAGGCCCAGCATGAGGGAACGAGGAGAGTAGAGCCAGCACGTAAAACGACGCCTCTCATGGAGATCCCCTCATGGATACTCCTGGCGAACAGACCACCCTTCACAGGTGCTGCATCTAATCCCAGTCCGCGATGCTTGCCAACAGGCTGTCATAATATCCGGCATGCCCGGTCTTTCCCATTATCGCGAGCAGATATCACCAACAATCAAATATCCAGCCCCTGTTCCCGACACCATGAAACCAGAGGTTCACGATAGGAGGCCGCCCCCTTCTCTCCCCCGCGAATAGACATCAGAACGCGCCGCAAGGCCGGAAGATCACACAGCGATACGGCTTCCTTCACCGCAGGGAAAGCAGAAGCAGACATGGAAAATGTTGATATACCCAGCGCTGCCATGACCAGCACCTCAAGAGGTCGTGATGACGCCTCGCCACAGACAGAGAGGCGGCAGCCTGTATTATGGGCAGCAATACTGACTTCTTCCAGCAGATCAAGCATGGCAGGAGACAGAAAATCATATCGTCCGGCCAGCGCAGGTGTACCGCGATCCGCCGCAAACAGAAACTGAAGCAGATCGTTGGTGCCAATGGACAGAAAATCCACCTCGGCCAGGAGATCAGAAAGCTGCCACAGCAGAGATGGCACTTCCAGCATGGAGCCGACTTCCAGCGTTGCTGGCGGAATATCGGCACGCTCTATTTCGGCTTGCAACAGTGCTCGCGCGGCACGGAATTCGGCCAGTGTTGCCACCATCGGGAACATGATCGATAAAGGCCGCCCGCAAGCCGCCTGAATCAAAGCACGCAACTGGCGCCGCATCACCGCCGGACGATCCAGCCCGACACGCAGGGAGCGCCAGCCCATGGCCGGGTTTTCCTCAACTGACGCCCCAGATTCAGCCAGCATCTTGTCACCACCAAGATCCAGCGTACGGAACATGACAGGACGATCCCCCGCCTGTGTCAGCACACGATCGTAAATCTCCGCCTGTTCCCGCGAATCCAGCATGCGACCATGAGCCAGCATCGCGATTTCGGTCCGAAACAGGCCGATACCAGCAGCGCCGGTAAGGTCAAGCTGATCCAGCTCCAGCGTCAGTCCCATATTCAGCATCAGGGTAAACGGCGTACCGTCCTTGCTTCGGGAAGGACGCTCCCGCAGCTCTGCCCAATGCGCCAGTTTGGCCTGTGATGCCTCCCTTGCCCGCAAATAGGCGATCCGCATTTCCTCCTCGGGCCGGAAGATCAGCAGCCCCTGCTCGGCATCGACAATGGCCGTATCGCCCTCGTCCACCGCATCCATCAGATTGGGCAGATCGCCGAGCGCAGGCAGGCCAAGCGCACGGGCGATGATCGCGGCATGACCACCTGTCGTGCCTTCCTCGATCGCGACCCCCGCAATACCCCTGCCGTGCCAGTTGAGAAGTTCCGCTGGCCCAAGACGCCGTGCCACCAGAATGGCACCGGGTGGTACCGGCCCATGCTCCGCCCCATCCAGCACCGCCAGCAGACGCAGGGCCAGATCCTCCATATCGGCCAGACGCTCCCGCATATACGGGTCAGCGATCTTGCGCATTTTCTCGCGGATTTCACCGCTGACCCGATGTACCGCCGCCTCTGCGGTCAGACCACTGCCAACTGCATCCCGTACCCGGCGCAGCCAGCCGCTATCCGCAGCCAGCAGCCGATAGGCTTCCATTACCTCCCTCGAGGCCGCTTTTGCACCCTCGGAAAGAGCGCCTTCATCCAGTGATACGCCATCTTCGGCACTTTCCGCCTCACTGACCGAGGACAGGGATTGCTCGATCAGCTCATCAAGGCCGCTTTGCATGCGGCGAGCGGCTGCCATCAGCCGTTCCATCTCAGCCTGCGGATCAGACGCCAGAAGATTACGCGGCGGAGGCCCGGCGCCATGCAGGATCACCGGCCCCACCGCAATCCCCCCCATCAAGCGGGTGCCGACGAAGCGACGCTGGACCGTCGTGGTGAAAATCGTCTCCGCGCCATCCTGTGTCGTGGCGGCAAACAATTCCGCCAGCACCATGGCGACGGTTTCCAGCACCTCCACCTCATCCTCGGTGTAACGCCGGACCGCCCTGTTCTGCACGGCAAGCACGCCCAGAACCCGGCCTCCCCGACGCACTGGAACCGCCAGCAGGGAGGCATAAAGCTCCTCCCCCGTTTCAGGCCGATAGGCAAAGGCCGGATGATTCTGCGCATCGGGCAGATTGAGCAAGTGACCGGACGCGGCCACGATGCCGACAATTCCTTCGCCCAGCCGCAACCGGGTGCGGCCAACCGCATCGGGATACAATCCCTCAGTCGCCACCAGTTCCAGAATTTCGCCGGGCCGCAGCGCGTAAATCGAACAGACTTCGCTGACGAGTTCGGACGCAACAAGACGCACCAGCTCTGCCAACGGTGCTTCATCACCAGCCATAAGCGCCCGCAACCGGGCCAACAGGCGGCGCGGTGCGGCAGGAGGGCGCATCACCATGGCAATATCAGGGGCAATATCAGGCCCGGCCCAAAAGGCCGATAAAGGCGCCGGACGTGCAGCAGGAGGAACAGGAAGCTGTCGCTCCCCTGCTCCGCCCAGCGCATCCTCTGCCGCCCTGTCCTGTCCATCGCCGCGTCCTGTCGCGAATCACGAAAGACAATGTTGCATGACCGATCGGTCAACGAAAGCCATATGGCAGTCTCTCACAGGAGAAGATGCTGCCGAATAGCCCGTATTTGGTGAGAAACCCGGCCTGGATTACAGGCTGCGCAGCGCTATGGCGGAAACAGCCTGCTCCACCAATTCTGCGATGACCTCTGGAATGGCCTGCTCACCCGTCACCATACCGACCGACTGCCCGGCCATGACCGAGCCATGTTCCACATCCCCATCAATGACGGCGCGACGCAGCGCTCCGGCCCAGAAATGCTCGATTTCAAGCTGAGCCTGATCCCGCGTCAGTTCCCCGGACAGGAAGCGGTCACGGGTTTCCAACTGATGACGCATGAATTGGCGGGTACCTTCATTGATCAGCCCCCGCACGGGAATAACCGGGAAGCGCTCATCCAGTTGTACGCTCGGCAGCGCGTCGCGCGCATTGGCGCGGTAGAAAGCCCGCTTGAAATTCTCATGCGCAATGCTTTCACGCGTGGCGGCAAAGCGGGTACCGAGCTGTGCGCCAGAAGCCCCCATTTCCAGATAGGACAGGATCGCTTCACCCCGGCCCAGACCACCAGCGACAAACACCGGCACATCCCGTAGATGAGGCAGAATTTCCTGCGCCAGAACGGTCAGTGAAACGGGACCGATATGCCCCCCGGCCTCTGCCCCCTCGATCACCAGCGCATCTGCACCGGAGCGAACCAGACGCTTCGCCAGCACCAGGGCAGGCGCAAAGCAGATCAGCTTCGCGCCGCCATCCTTCACCGCACGCACGGCGCCGCCCGGCGGCAATCCGCCTGCCAGCACGATATGGCCGACTTTCGCCTCCAGACACACGCGGATCAGATCATCCAGCGCCGGATGCATGGTAATGAGGTTGACGCCAAAAGGCTGGTCGGTCAGCGCCTGCGTGGCGGCAATCTCCGCTGCAAGCTGGTCCGGCATCATGGAGCCGCAAGCGATCACGCCGAAACCACCCGCATTGGAAATGGCGGAGACAAGGTGCCGCTCGCTGACCCAGCTCATTGCACCGCCGAGAATGGCGTACCGGGAACCAAGAAATTCCGTCCCGCGGGACCACAGCTCTTCCAGCCTGACACTGGCGGCAGCCAGACTACGAGGGTCGAGAGCGGCTGCGTTACTGGTCTGAGTGATATCCGTCATGCGATCAGGCCGCATCCAGACCATACGCAGTATGCAGGGCGCGCACTGCAAGCTCCGCATATTCCTCGGCAATCAGCACACTGACCTTGATCTCGCTGGTGGAGATCACCTGAATGTTGATCCCTTTTTCCGCCAGCGTGCGGAACATGGTGGTTGCCACGCCGACATGGCTGCGCATGCCGACACCCACCACGCTGATTTTGCACACTTGGGGATCAGCACTCATTTCCGCAAAGCCAATCTCCACCTGTGCCGCCGACAACGCGGCCTGCGCGCGCGGCAGATCTGAAGTGCCAACGGTGAAAGTCATGTCGGTGGTGCCATCTTCCGCCACGTTCTGGACGATCATGTCCACATTCACATTGGCTTCCGTCAGCGGTCCCAGCACATGTGCCGCCACGCCGGGCCTGTCCGGCACGCGCCGGACAGTGATCTTTGCCTCGTCCCGCGAATACGCAATGCCGGACACCATTTCCTTTTCCACGATCTCGTCCTCATCCACTACCAATGTGCCGACATTCTCGCCTTCAGGATCCACGAAACTGGATAGGACCCTGACGCGTACCCGTTCCTTCATCGCCAGCTCGACGCTGCGGGTTTGCAGCACCTTGGAGCCGACAGAGGCCAGTTCCAGCATTTCCTCGTACGAAATACGATCCAGCTTTCTGGCGCGGGAAACGATACGCGGATCGGTGGTATAGACCCCATCCACGTCGGTATAAATGTCGCAGCGATCCGCCCGCACTGCCGCCGCCACCGCCACCGCCGAAGTGTCGGAGCCGCCACGGCCGAGCGTGGTGATACGGTGATCGGGGCCAATCCCCTGAAAACCCGCCACGACTGGCACCTGACCGGCCTGCATGCGGCGGATCAGTTCTCCGCCCTCAATGCTTTCGATACGGGCCTTGCCATGGGCATTATCGGTGCGGATCGGCAACTGCCAGCCAAGCCAGGAGCGGGCATCCACGCCTGCCTCCTGCAACGCGATCGACAGCAGCCCGGTGGTGACCTGCTCCCCTGTGGCCACGACCGTGTCGTATTCCCGCGCATCATGCAGCGGCGACAGGGACTGGCAGTAGCCGACCAGCTGGTTGGTCACGCCAGACATGGCGGAGACGACGACCGAAACCTCATTCCCGGCATCCACCTCGCGTTTGACCAGACGCGCGACATTGCGGATGCGGTCGAGATCACCGACGGATGTGCCGCCGAATTTCATGACAATGCGGGCCATGTTACTTCCAGGAACAAGCGATCAACGGGTGGGAATGCCCCTTTCCCGCTGCGGCGAAGGGCAATCCCGTCACAGGCGGGTTGCCTCCCGGCGCGCGGGCAGACACATAACGATGACACGCAGCGGGGGCAACCTGTCCCGCACGAAGGAGAGAGTGATGGCCGAGGTCGATTCGCATGACAGACATGCCGCTCATGCTCCGGCAGCGAATGTCTCAGAGGAAGAGGTCTCCCGCTTCGATGCGCTGGCTTCCCGCTGGTGGGATCCGTATGGCCCGATGCGACCGCTGCATATGATGAACCCGGCGCGGATCGGCTGGGTGACCGGGCGCCTGCCGGATCAGTCCGCCATGCAAGATGCCACCATTCTGGATGTGGGGTGTGGCGCGGGCCTCGCCGCCGAAGCGCTGGCCCATCAGGGCTACAGGGTTTTAGGGCTGGATGCCGCGGCTGAAGCCGTTGCGGCGGCACAGGAACATGCCGGCCTTTCTTCCGGGCTGAACCTGTCCTACCGCGCCGGAACCGCTGAAGAATTACTGTCCGAGGGGCAGCACTTCCGCGCCATCACCGCGCTGGAAGTGATCGAGCATGTGCCCGATCCCGCAGCCTTCCTGTCACTGCTGCACGATCTGCTGGAACCGGGCGGGCGGGTTTTCATCTCCACCCTGAACCGTACTGTGCGGTCATGGACGGTGGCGAAGCTCGGGGCAGAATATCTGCTGCACTGGCTGCCGGTCGGCACGCATGACTGGCAGCGCTTCATTGCTCCACACGAGCTGACCAGCCTGCTGCGTCAGACGGGTCTGCGTCCCCTCGACAGTGCCGGGCTGAGCTTCCGGCCGCTGCGGGGGCGCTGGACGATCAGCCGGGATTTGTCCATCAACTACATCATCGCCGCGCAAAGAGATCGTTAGCTCAGCTATCGGAGCGGGGAACCCAGGGAATGGCGGCAAAGGAAACACCTTCATCCTGAAGCATCTCCGCTTCCTCGGCCGTGGCCTGACCGTAAATGCCGCGTGCCTCTGCCTCGCCACGATGGATACGCAGGGCTTCCTCGGCAAACTTCTCCCCCACAGGGTCGCAATGCTTTTCCACCTGCGCCCGCAGAGCCTGCAAGGCCGCCCGCAACTGGGCAGGAACGCCTATGGCAGGAGCCGTTGCAGGCGTGGGCACGGACACAGCCTGTACCGGACCATCCGGTGCCGAAGCAGGGGGTGGGGCGACAGGCACGTGATCGGGTAACATATTGCCTTTACGACCCAATGAGGGCGTCATCAGGCCACGCTCTACCTGCGTATCACCGCAGACAGGACATTCGATCAGACCAGCCTCAACCTGACGGTCAAAGGCGCTGCTGCTGGCGAACCATCCGTCGAAGCTGTGCCCATGCCGGCACTGGACGCAATAATGTATCATTCCGCGTTTAACCCGGCCACCGCCTGCATTCTTCCCGGTTTCCAGAGGCGGCCATCAAACTGGACCAGGGGTGAAAAACCAGCTTATGCAGCCTTAGGCAGCTTGCAATAAGGGGTCCAGCTCTCCGGCCGCTTCCAGCGCCATCATGTCATCACAGCCGCCGATATGACGCCCCCCTATGAAGATCTGTGGCACGCTGGTGCGACCGCCAGAACGCTGCTTTGCCTCCGCCCGTGCGGGAGAGCCGGGAAGGGCCTGAATTTCCTTGAAAGGCACCTGCTTCCTCTCCAGCAAGGCAAGCGCGCGCGAGCAATATGGGCAGTAAGGCTGCGTATAGATTTCGATCAACGGTCTTGTCTTCCTTGACTGTATCAGGGGAAACAGAAGCAGGCCCCATCACATCGGGGTTTTGGCCTGTCCTGACAAGGGTATTTCATCCGGCAACTCCACCCGCGCCGCAGTCAGAACATCAACGGAAGCAGCCCCTGCCGCATAGAGTGCCCTGGCACAGGCAGAAACGGTCGCACCGCTGGTCATCACATCATCCACGACGACGATTCGGGCTGCATGCAGCTTCTGTCTTCTAGTGAGCCGTGCCTGAATGGCTCCCCGCATCATCTGTTGCCTTTGCCTGGCGGTCAGTGTGCCGAGGCTCGGCGTACGGCGAATACGCTGCAATCCGTCCAGCATGGCAGGCACGCCGGTCAGACGTGACAGCGCCCGACACAACAGAGCCGACTGGTTGTAGCGCCTTTGCCGCAGACGGGAGGGATGCAGCGGAACCGGTACCAGCCAGTCCGCCTGCCGCAGCAGATCACCCCCGGAATCCGCCATCCAACGCGCCAGCAAAGAGGCATGCGCCATGCGATCAGCATGCTTGAACGGCAGAATGATCCGGCGTGATCCATCATCATACAGCAGCGCCGCACGTGCATGACGGAACCGCGGAGGTTTGATCCGGCAAACCTCGCACACACCATCCGGTGCAATGCCCTCCGCCGCATCCATCGGACGTCCACAACACTGGCAGACCGGCGGCACGATGAAATTCAGTGCGGTGAAGCAGGAAGCGCAGAGCAGACTGGACAGGCCATCCGGCCCCGTCATGGAAGTTTCGGCATGACAGACCGGGCATGTCGGAGGGATCAGCCAGTTCAGCAGATGCAACCCTGCCGAACGCATCAGAGCAGGCATAGCGGTCAGGAACCCGCTCGCTCTCGCGGCATGGATGGAAAAATCAGCCAAGGCAGAGGGATGCCGTCAGCAATATGCCTGGCTCGACACCCAGCGCCTCAGCGATCTGACCCAACACCGTGATGCTCGCCGACACGTCCGCGCGCTCGACCGCACCAATATACCGGGTACTCAGGCCAGCGCGGTCTGCCAGTTCTTCCTGCGTCATCTCTCTGGCATGACGCACCCGACGCACATTGACCGCCATGACCTCTTTCAGGTCCATGCCGTACAGAAGCCCACGTCAGAACGATCGTTCCAGGAATAATCGTTCCGATTCGTCTTTTTGGGCGATAAAAGCGCTCATCGTCTGCCACCGACGAATGGCCTGCCGCGTGGAAGGGAATACGCAGCCAGCCGTCCATTTCTCCGGGCAATGAGGGATAAGTGTAGACCACCGCCGTGATACCGCACAAACCGAATGATCAAAACATTCGAAAAACGGTATTATCTTGTTGATTTTAAAAATTATTTCAAAAGATTTTGGGCCTGACCACAAATATATTATAATGAAATCGTTATTATTTTTATCATGTGTTTATGAGCGCAAAACCAATGCGATATGTCAGGCATATTCCTTCTCTTCTGCTGATCACCTTTCTGGCCGCCTGTTCTGCGCCGGGAGCAAACGGGGTCAACGGCTCATCCCCCTCCAGCGCTGAGCGACCGACATCCGCCAAGACGGTTTTTGCAACACAACTCGCCGGACCTTCGACCTTATCTTGTGCCGATGCCGACCGCAGTGGTGATTTTGAAACCAGGTGATCTCAACCGTAACCGCAGCTTCTGCCAGGCTTTTACCAGCCGCCTGCCGACGGCCCAGGCAGCCAATGCCGCCTCTGTCGTGGCCCCCAACCTTATTCTGACACGCTGGCTGATACAGATGCCGGAGGTTCCAGCCGACCGCGCCGCCGACTGCGATTTCCTGACAGGAACCTATGATCATGCCCGTGCGGCCCGCATCATCAGCGCCCTGAAGTTGACAGAAGGACATTTGCAGGGCAACGGACCGTTTCTGCTGATGGTCATCCCCGATAATACCGGGCTTCATGTCGTTGGTCTCGATGGCTCCTCGGCCAATCCAGAGGATTTCAACCGCTATATTGATAGCTGGGGCAATCTGCTGACCCAGACTCAGGAACAGATTACCCGCGCACCGGATCAGCCCGGTCTGATCAGAAGCGTTTTCAATCTGGTCTCCGCCATTGCCCGCACGACGGTTGGAGCTATTGGGGGCCTGATTCAGGGAACCATTTCAACATTCTGAGGCAGCATTTCCTGAACGGCCAACTCGGCTTATGCTGGGTGCCATGTCCGATGACATCCTTATATTCGACCGCCATGCCGTCCGTCTGCACCGGGATCGGGCCGCACGGCATGGCATCACGTCAGTCGCCGATGTACTGGATGAGTTGGCGGGTCGTCTGCTGGACCGGCTGGACGATGTCACTCGCCCTTTCAGCCATGCGCTGGACATAGGCGGGCGGGGCCGCATCGCCCCTCTGTTGCGGGCACGCGGGATCCATACCATCAGTTGTGACATGTCACCCTCCATGGCTTCCCTGTCCGGCACGCCCTGCGTCGCGGCAGATGAAGAATGGTTACCTTTCGCCCCGGCCTCGTTCGATCTGATTGTCGCGAGCATGTCGCTGCACTGGATCAATGATCTTCCCGGAGCGCTGGTGCAGATCAGGCAGGCCCTGAAACCGGATGGGCTGTTTTTGGCCAGCATGCCGGTGCTCGGCACGCTCGATACGCTGCGGGAGGCGCTGAGCCGTTCGGAAGACAGCCTGACTGGCGGCGCCTCACCGCGCGTCGCCCCTTTCGCCACCTTGCAGGACGGTGCCGCTCTGTTGCAGCGAGCGGGGTTTGCCCTTCCTGTCGCCGATCAGGATGAGGTGACACTGCTCTACAAGACCCCGATGGCGCTGCTGCACGATCTGCGCGCCGCCGGGGAGACCAATGCAGTGAGGCTGCGTGATCGCAGCATACCGCCATTTTCACTGTTTCCGCTCGCTTTGTCGCACCTGACGCAGGAAGGGCAGCCCCATATGCAGGCAAGGCTGCGTCTGGCAATGCTGACCGGATGGGGCCCCGCCGACAGTCAGCCAAAACCGGCACGACGCGGCAGCGGTCAGATCAGTCTGGCCGATATTCTCGGCACCCCCCCGATAGAGCCGGGCTGAACACCACGGTTTCAGCCGCCCGTCACACTCATATGCCGGCCGACAGAGGGCGTATGCGTACGGCGGTCAATGATGAAATCATGGCCTTTCGGTTTGCGGATGATCGCCTCCTGCACAGCCTGACGCAGGGCGGCATTATCCGCCCCCTCCCGCAAGGGACGGCGCAGATCAGCCGCATCATCCTGACCGAGGCACATATAGAGCGTGCCGGTGCAGGTCAGCCGCACCCGATTGCAGCTTTCGCAGAAATTATGCGTCATCGGCGTAATAAAGCCGATTCTGCGCCCGGTTTCCTGCACCGCGAAATATCGGGCCGGGCCACCTGTGCGATAATCGGTTTCCTGAAGCGTCCAATGCTCCCGCAGCCGGGAGCGTACCAGAGAAAGCGGCAGATAGCGATCGGTGCGGTCCTCATCGATTTCGCCCATCGGCATGGTCTCGATCAGGCAGAGATCGAAGCCATGTTCACCGCACCATCCCAGCATGCGGTCGAACTCATGGTCGTTCAGCCCCTTGAGCGCAACCGCGTTGATCTTCACCGCCAGACCAGCGGCCCGAGCGGCAAAAATCCCGTCCAGCACCGTTTCCAGCTGCCCTCGTCGTGTAATCGAGCGAAAGATCTCCGGGTCGAGCGTATCAAGGCTGACATTGATCCGCCTCATCCCCGCCGCCGCCAGAGCCTCCGCATGACGAGCCAGCTGTGTCCCATTGGTGGTCAGAGTCAGCTCCTCCAGCCCCTGCCCACCACGATGCTCCAGATGCTGTCCGAGGCGGGAAATCAACTGCATGACATCCCGACGCACCAACGGCTCTCCGCCGGTCAGCCGCAGTTTCCGCACCCCAAGGTCAATGAACACACGGCAAAGCCGGTCCAGCTCCTCCAGCGTCAGCACATCCCGCTTGGGGAGGAAGGTCATGTCCTCTGCCATGCAATAGGTACAGCGCAGGTCACAGCGGTCAGTGACGGAAACCCGCAGATAGGTAATAGCGCGCCCGAACGGGTCGATCATGGCAGCATGGTCCAGCGCTGGATGGGCGATGCAGTGTTCATCACCCTCTCTAGATCGACCGTCCCCATACAAGCGTCAAGAGAAGCCTGTCACAAAGATGCTCTGTCATGACACAGCGGAAGGGTCATCCACCACCAGAAGCGAGATGATGCGGGCATTGATCAGCACTTTGCCCGCATGTTCGAAATGCACCGTCACCCGCTCCCCAATGGCGGACTGGACCTGCCCCAACCCCCAATCAGGCTGCTGCGGATGGCGGACATACTGGCCGGGCTCCAGATAGGAGGAAAACGCTCTGCTCATCATGCAGCCCGGCCTTTGTTCAACTCAATGACCGGCGTTCTCACCGGAAAAATCCGGTGCCGCCAGTCCGCTCTGCTCAAGCTGGGAGACCAGTGCGGCCTTCAGCCGTTCCAGCCCTGCCTCACTGGTTGCCTCTGCACGCGCCACCAGCACTGCCTGCGTGTTGGAGGCACGCAGCAGCCACCAGCCATCCTCCGTCAGCACCCGCACACCATCGGTTTCCGCGACATTGGCGCCGTCCTGACGCAGACGGGCAGCGACTTCCTCGATCACGCCGAATTTGCGGGTATCGTCGCAGTTGAAGCGCAGCTCCGGCGTGTTGATCACCTGCGGCAATGCACTGCGGACGGCAGACAACTTGCCATCCATCCGCGCGATAATGCCCAGCAGGCGGACAGCAGCATACAGCGCGTCGTCAAACCCATACCACCGATCGGCAAAGAAAATATGGCCGGACATCTCCCCCGCCAGAGGGGCACCGGTTTCCGCCATTTTCGCCTTGATCAGTGAATGGCCTGTTTTCCACATCAGCGGCGTGCCACCAGCCTTGGCCACTTCGTCAAACAGAACCTGACTCGCCTTCACATCGGCGATGATGGTGCCACCCGGATGCTGCTTCAGCACATCCCTTGCCAGCACCACCAGAAGCTGATCGCCGAACAGGATCTCTCCGGTATCATCCACCACACCGATACGGTCCGCATCCCCATCGAAGGCGATACCAAGATCAGCCCCTTTGCTGCGAACCGCGCTGATCAGCTGCTGAAGGTTCTTCGGCACGGTGGGGTCGGGATGATGGGCCGGGAAAGTGCCATCAATCTCACCATTGAGGATTTCATGATGCCCCGGCAGGCTGGGTACAAGCTTTTGCAACACCTCGCCTGCTGCACCATTGCCGTTATCCCACACCACATTCAGCAGGTGATCACCGCCATCCCAATCGGAAATCAGACGGGCCACATAGGCGGCGGACACATCCTCCGCCCGATCGCTGCCGCTGGCTTCATCGACCACATCGCCACGCGCCGCCATGGCCCCCAGTTCGGCAATCTGCTTGCCAAAAAACGGCTTGCGGCCCAGCATCATCTTGAAGCCGTTATAGTCCGGCGGATTGTGGCTGCCGGTCACCATGATGGCACCGTCGGTTTCCAGCGTCGTCGCCGCGAAATACAGCATCGGGGTCGGGCCACGGCCAATGCGGATGACATCCATGCCGCTTTTCTTCAGCCCCTCCACCAGAGCAGGCTCCAGCTCCGGCGAAGAGAGACGACCATCATAGCCGACCGCCACCGTGCTGCCGCCCGCACGCGCGACGATGGTTCCGAATACCCGCCCGATGGCAAAAGCGTCAGCGGGGTGCAACGTGCGGCCCACGATGCCGCGAATATCGTATTCACGCAAAGAGGTCGGATCGAATTGGTGCGTAAAGGCCATGGTCCGCTCATTCTCCCTGATACGGCGCACTACACTGTACTGTGTGGCAGTACACCGCATCTGCTGGCTTGCTATATGGTCCGGTGATTCTTCGCCATGAACGGATGAGCGTCCAGAGGCTTGATCAAAAAAGCACCTCAGAAAAAACCGGCTGTTCCACAGAAGACCAGCCGGGCAACGTCCAAATTATACATAGTCTTTCAGGAATGCCCTGACCGCCGGAGCGAGATCGGGGCGCTTCAGAGCAAAAGCGATCTGTGCCTCCAGGAATCCTGCCTTGTCGCCGCAATCAAAACGGCGTCCCTCATAACGCAGGCCGTGGAACGGCATTCTGCCAATCAGACGTGCCATGGCATCGGTCAGCTGTACCTCGTTACCAGCCCCGCGCTCCATACGTGCCAGTTCGGCGATCACCTCGGGGCGCAGTACATAGCGACCGATGATGGAGAGGTTGGATGGCGCTTCCTCCGGCTTCGGCTTCTCGACCAGGCCGGTCACCTCGACCATGCGGCCATCATCTTCGCCAATCTTGAGGATACCATAGCGGTTGGTCTGCTCTCTGGGCACTTCCGCCACTGCAACCACATTACCGCCGGTTTCCTGATAGGCATCGGCCAACTGCTTCAGGCAGGGTGTTTCTGACAGAACCAGATCGTCAGGCAGAAGGATCGCAAACGGATCATCCCCGATGAAGGCACGGGCGCACCAGATTGCATGACCCAGACCCAGCGGCTCCTGCTGGCGCACCGTAACGATGGAGCCGGGCAAAAGCTGGGTATCTTCCAGCAATTTCAGCGCATCATCCTTGTTACGCTCCCGCAATGTAGACTCAAGCTCATATGCGACATCGAAATGCTCAACGATGGCAGTCTTGCCACGGCCAGTGACCATGCAGAACTGCTCGATCCCCGCGGCCCTCGCCTCGTCCACCGCGTATTGAATCAGCGGTTTGTCGACAACGGGCAGCATTTCCTTCGCCGTTGCCTTTGTGGCGGGCAAAAACCGGGTGCCTAATCCGGCCACCGGTAAAACCGCCTTGCGCAACGGTTTATTCATGGCATGTCCCTTCTTTATAGACGCATTTCACGCTGCGTTCGTGACAGCTTCCACATGCCCCAAAAAGAGGGCAAGGATAAGGCACAACCTTATGAAGTGTATCTGATGGAAGAGGGTTGCATTAAAATACCTCTCATCAGCTGCCCTTCGACGCAACATCCTTCCGCGAAAAGCAATCAGCGGTTCTCCTGATGTCCGAAGAATCCCACCCTCCCCCGCAGTGAATCGAATGCAACAGCAAAATAACGATACAGCAGCGTTCCGCTATTCGCGTGCTCAACATCTTTGGGGACGATGACCGTAGTGCGGTCGGTACGCACTGCGAAATGCAACACATCCGGCACATCGATCACAAAGACATGACCCGGTGGCAGACGATGATGCCGGGTCAAGGGAATATCGCTTGAACCGGGGCTGAAAAGAGTCACGGTACTACCGGAATCGAACACGGTTTCCTGACACCCCACCCTGATGCCATCAATCGCGAAACATGCCGAGACAGATTCTCCGTCCCACGAAGGAAGGTGATCTGGCCCGCTCTGAAACGAACGAAGAGGAGCGAAGGTGAAACCGCGTATATTATTCTCCGTCAGCCCTACAGTCAGGACCGGGTCATGACCGAGTCTGGAATCGATAATATACCCGGTGGAATAAGGCCCCATCTGTGCCAACGGGCTGACCACATGACGTCGTGTGGCCAGGCTGATACCCATCACCCCCGGCTTGTCGATGGAGCCGGGGCAGTTCGGTCGGTCCTGTGCACAATAAACACGGGTAATGACCCCCACCCTGATCGGGGCCGGAGTGGAAAGCGTGCGATCCGCATCCGTAAAACGAACCGTGGCGAGGGCCACATATCCCTCCAGCCTTGTGCCGTCAGCATAGCCCTGATGAACGACCTCCCCCGTCGCAACGGTGCCGGGGCCGATATCCCGCTCAGGCACGTAAAGACCGGCCGAGCCTGTATCAAGCGAGACCGGTGAGGACGGCCCTCCCCCGACAGAGACGCTGGCGATCATGGGCAAATGGTCTGGCCGCAACGCAAAAAGCGGCACATGGGCAGTCATCCCATCCCCTGCGCAGGCCGGAAAAAATGAAGCCGTGGCGGCCAGAAGAATCACGGCCAGAAGCACGCGCAAAAAGAAACGGGAACGCATGGAGACTCCGGCACGGCATGTGGCTGACGGATATAGCAAACCCGCGCAGCAGCACCAAAAGATGCCCGACCACTTCCTGAAAGCAAAGGCTCAACAAAAAAAAACCGGGCCACTGCCCGGTTTTGAATGGTGCGGTCGAGAAGACTCGAACTTCCACGGGGTTTCCCCCACAAGCACCTCAAGCTTGCGCGTCTACCATTCCGCCACGACCGCATCCCCTGCCGACGAAGAAATTGTTTCGTCATGCAACGGCGGGGGTATAACTGATGCCCGTGAGCACTTCAATGTCTGATCCCCGACTCTTTTCACCATCTGACGAAAATCTTTCCGCCGTTTCCCCACAATCAGATGCTGTGGAGTGGCGCGTGACACCTGGCTTTACTCCTTATGAAGAAGCCCTGACCGCCATGCGCACCCGCGCCGAGGCCATCCATCGGGGGGAAGCACGCAGTCTGGTCTGGCTGGTCGAACATCCGCCGCTCTACACCGCCGGAACATCGGCCAAAATCGAAGATCTGCGTGATGCCACCCGCTTCCCTACTTTCGAGGCAGGGCGCGGGGGACAGTGGACCTATCACGGCCCCGGACAGCGGATCGCCTATGTAATGCTGGACCTCAACCACCCGCACGGCATCGTCCCGGCGCGCGATCTGCGGGCCTATATCGCCGCGCTAGAGGATTGGATCATCATCACGTTGGCCAGATTCGGCATCATCGGGGAAAGACGCGCCGGCAGGGTTGGTATCTGGGTGCAACGTGGCCACCGGGAGGACAAGATCGCCGCGATCGGTGTGCGCATCACACGCTGGGTCTCATGGCACGGTATCGCCATCAATGTCGCGCCGGATCTGGAGCATTTCACCGGCATCGTCCCCTGCGGGATCAGCGAGCATGGCGTTACCAGCCTCGCCGATCTCGGAGTTCAGGCGGATATGGGCCGCCTTGATGCCGCGCTCAGAACAAGCTGGCCATCTGTATTCAGCGGCGGCCCCAATCAGGTTTAGCCCGGCGGCTTGATGAGGGTCGGGCTGAACAGGGTCGGATCGACGGGAATCCCCGTCTGGATATTGGACAATTCCACTCTGGTAATCTTGTGCTGGGGATCAACCACGGTCCACTGGATCAGCTTGAGCGGATCGGCGGAAAAGACGATGGCCAGCAGCCCGGCCCCCGGATCGGTCCGCCGCACCACGGAAAGTTGGACTACGCCGGGCGTGCGCGAAATTTCCCGCACAGCAACAGCGCCGTTAAAATCAATATGGTCTGATAGTAAAATGCTCAGCGGGGTACGGTCCAGTGGAATACGGCTGACCTGATGCACCTGAAAATCCTGAAAAATCACCTCCCCATTGGTAGCCACCAGCAGAAGCGGTGTCGGCGGATCATACTGGAACCGGATATGCCCCGGGCGCTCCAACCAGACCGTTCCCTGCGTCACCTGCCCATCCGGTGCAGTCTGACGGAAACGCGCCCGCAGGGTATGAATACCATTCAGATAGGCTGCAATCCGGGCCAGCAAGGCATCATCACTTTCCTCCGCCCGGGCAGCTCCAGTGACGGCACCGGCCAGAGAGGCCAGAATGCCCCCCAGTATCAGGCGACGCCCGATAAGCCCGTCTCGAAACAGCGGCACAGAATGCTTTGTAGCATGCTCAGCGGGCGACATCGCGCCTCCGGAATAAAAGAGACTTTTGCATCAGACAGTCGGATACTGCTCAAAGCCCGGTGTGGTGGGGGCAGTATCGAGATGTTCCTCGATCATATCCACCCGTGCGGCAGACGGGCCGGTGCGGCAAGCGCGGATCAGTTCCTCGACCGCTGCGATATCCCCGGCAATCAGGGCCTCTACCCGACCATCAAGGCGATTGCGGACCCATCCCGACAGACCAAGCGCCTCCGCACGGGATCGCAGCCACGCACGATAGCCAACACCCTGCACCACACCAGAGATCAGCACATGCTTTGCGCTCACTGCGCCGCTTCTCCATCCTGTTCCGCCACACCTGCGCTCAAGCGCAGGAAACGGATCGCGGTTTCAACATCCACGGCGAGATGGGCACGCCGTTTGGTGGCCTCGGCATCCGCACCCCATTTCTCTTCCTGATACAGGTCATCCAGTAATGCAATTTCGAGTGCCTCCCGCGGATCAAGCCGCCCCTCCGCCAGGGCGAGGCCGATGACGAGACTGCCCAGAGCCGGGACCACAATCCCGAGCGCCGCCAGAGCGGCCGGGTCCAAAGCCGTCAGAGCGGCTCGCAACGCGATCAGCGATGCCTCTGGCTGGGACACATGAATAATCCCTGTGGTCACATGCAGGCGCGCACCATATCGCTGCTCTGCCCAGTCGAGCAGAGGCTGCCAAAGCCGTTCCTGCCGGGTTGTCAGTTCCTCCGGCCCATCGGCACGGTAACAAAGCAGATCACTACCGCCATAAGAGACCAGCGCCTCTACAGACGCTGCAGGATCAACCGCCACACGCTCCTGCGCGGTTCCCGCCAGGCGGGTCATCGGCACCATATCGAAGCTGAATGGCTCCCCCGGTGCACCTGCCTGCCCCCATTCCACGGCAATCGCCTCGGCCAGTGCCCGATTGGCGAAACGAAGCGAGACACCGCCCGGCAACCTCATGGGGCGGCCATCAAGGGTCACCGCCAGCTCCGCCGCGTCCTCCACCACCGCTGCTTCTTTCCAGAAACGCTTCACCGCAGCAGCCCTTTCAGCAGATCCTGCACCGATAATTTTCCTTTTCCATCCTGAGAAGGGATTGGCGCCGGAGGACCGGCATGCTGCCCCCGTGCCGCAGCCAGTGCCGGCGCGCAATCGCCTTGATCGGCACGGTTCATGATCTCCGCCCCCGCATCCGCGGCCCCAGCCAACGCGGGAACACCCAGCGCGGTCAGAGATGTCTGAATTGCCGCCCTCATCGCCACCGCATCTGACCCGCGCATTTTTGCGGAAGGCCGATCAAACGGCCCCTCCAGTATCAGCGGCAACAGCAGCCCGCTTCCCCCCGAGCGCAGCAGAGGATGCAGAAACAGTTTCAATCTCTGGTCACGAAGATCCACATACCCCGCAGCGGACAGACGCAGCGGATCGGTTTCCAGGGCGAATGCCCTCAGCACGGCGATTCCATCACGGGCCTCGGCACGGGCGGCAAAGCAGGCAATGCCCGCATCAGCACCCAGACGGGGATGCAAAGGCAGACCAGCCTGCCTGACCAATCGGGACAGCACGGGATCAATCGCAGCCCCACTGACCACGCTGCCCACCGACCAGACACTGGCATGGCCATTGAGATTATGCAGCCAACCAGCCTGCTGCATATGCGCCTGCACAGCGGCATCGATCCCGATATCTCCCCGTGCCATACCGGGCTGCTTTATCAGGGCGACCATTGCCTCAAGCGGAAGTGCAGCCGCATCCACTGTCGCGGAGAGCGTACCATCCCGCCTCCAGTCCAGCATGGCCGAGACCGGGCCCCGCTGCCCCGGCGCGTTCATATGCAGTGGCTGAACACGGATTCCTTCGGCCCCAAGACTCAGGCCGATCATGGCTTTACTCCAGTCCATGCCACCTGCATGAAGCATCTCCACATCCCAGTCGATCTGCCCTCCTCCCTGCTTGAGCCAGACAGGGAAAAACGGTGAAGGCGGCTCAGATAACCGTGATGGAGCAACCCCAGAGGGCACAGAAGAGGGCACAGAGGGGGCAGGAACAGGCGCAGAAGGCAGTATGGCAGGCCGATCAACGCGGACCGGCTCTCCCTCCGGCTGAATGGATGGAATGGCCGGAAAAGGCTGGCGCAGCCTGTCTACATCCAGACGCGCGGAATGCAGTTTCGCCCCCAGCACCGGACCGGAAACACCGGCCTTGCCTTCTGCCCCGTGTGCGGGGACAGACCATGTGACCGCGCCCGAGATATCTCCGGCAGCACTGGTCAGGCTGGCATCCTCCAGCCGCCATGCCCCGGCCTCCGCCATCACATGTCCCCGGAAACCAACCGGGCCAATTTCCGGCAGCGCCGTTCGGGTCAGCCTTGCCAGCAGGGAAACATCCGTCACACGAGCGGTCACGGAGAAAGACGTCCCCTGCCAGCCGGGATGCGCGACCACATCGCCCAGAAAATCCAGATCACCCACTATCGCAGGCTTCTCAGGGGAGGTGGCATGCAGCGACAGCCTCACTGGAACAGACTCACCCTCTATCCCATGCCCGGCCAGCAAAGAGGAGGAGAGTGCCTGAACCTGCCCCACCTGCCCCAATAAGGACAGCGTGGCATTCCGGTACAGGCCCTGCGCCGAGAAACGCAGTGCGGCCTCGGCCCCCGGCCAGTCCGCATCCAGCCTCTTCAGCCGCGCCCAATGCCCCGGCAGCACATCCCCCACATGGAGTCTGACGACGGAGAAAACCGGTGAGAGGCCCTGTTGCACCGTAGCGTCATCATCGAGCCGGAATGTCAGGCTGGCATCATGCAGGGCGGCAATCGCCGACCAGATTTTCGAGGGTGGCAAATTTTTCCCGACCGGGAGGTCAAGCGCGGGAATGGCGTGCCTCAACGGCAGCAGACGTGCCCCATCCAGAACCCGCGACACGACCATCAGATGAAAGCCGCGACCGTGACGAGGGTGATCAACCACCCCGCTCACGGACAGATGAGGATTATTCCTATCCAGCCTGCCATGAAGTGTCGGGAGAAGCTGTGCATTGATCTGTAGGGGCCAGCTATGCTGCTCATCGGGGTCAAGCATGGCATCCACTGATCCGCCTTCCACCAAGGCACGCACGGGTACACCCTGTACCAGACCGGACAGTATGAGTGCTATCGTGCCCTGTTGCTCAGTGGCATGGAGCCTGAGCTTCTCAGCTGCCCAGACGCTGCCATTGCGCAGGTCATGATAAACCACGCTGGCTTCACCGATTCTGAGCACGCGAACAGGCGGCACAGCCCGCTTCGGGTGAGGTGCAACCGCCTCTCCGGCGGCTGACACGGGTGGCGGCGCAGTAGAAGCGGAGGGAGTCTTGATCCCCTTGATAATCCAGTTCTCTTCACCCGCATGATTGCGGGTCATGCGGATATCAAGCCTTGCCAGAGAAAGGCTGGAAACCGTGATATGGCCATGCAGCAGAGGCCATAACGCTATCCCGGCTGTGATGTCCTGCGCCCTCAGAAACCATGGATCGGGCCAGCCATGCCGGAGGGCGACGCCTGACGGTTCCTCCGGCTGGGCCAGCGACACCTCTCTGACAAACAGGACAGGCCAGGGATTAAAAGCCAGGCCAAGCGGTCCTTCGATATGGGCAGGATGCCCGGATACCTTGTAAAGGCTGGCCTCTATCCGATGACGGATCACGGCCTGATCGAGCATCAGCCAGACCGCACCCGCCGCCAAGATGGACAGGACGCCCAGACCGGAGACCGCAATCCCGGCATAAAGCAGCCGTCTCAGCACCCGACGCCGGAGCGGAGGCTTCGATTCTCCGGGCGGCACCATGGTCACGCCCGGCCCGGTCACCGTAACCGGCCCTCTTTGGCTTTCGGTGCGGTAAAGCCCAGTGTTTCGAATGTCTCCGCCATATGCGGAGACAGATCGGCCTCCACCGAGAGAATGCCACCCGCCGGATGCGGCAGGCTCAACCGCCGCGCATGCAGGTGCAGGCGGCGGGACAGTCCTTCCACCAGCGCGGTGTTGCGAACCCCGCGCTCATCGGTGTTACGCCAGCTGCCATATCGCTCATCGCCCAGAATAGGCGCATCCATCGCCGCGCAATGCACACGCAGTTGATGCATCCTTCCCGTCAAAGGGCGCAACTCCAGCCAGGCCAGTTTCCGTGCGGCATGGTCAAGCGTGCGGTAATCGGTGATCGCCGTTACCTTGTCGCGATCTTTGCGCTCGGCCAACACAACCGGCTCGTTGCGGTCGTTCTGACGCAGCAAAGGACGGTCGATACGCCCCTCTACCGGCACCGGGCGGCCTGCCACCACGGCCCAATAGACCTTCTCTGTCTCGCGCGTGCGGAACAGTGCAGCCAGCTTGGCCGCTACACCGGGGGAACGAGCAATGACGATTACTCCAGACGTGTCACGATCCAGCCGATGCACCAGACGCGGCCGGTCCTCCCGCCCGAAACGCAACCCGTCGAGCAAACCATCCAGATGACGGGTAATGCCGGGGCCACCCTGACTGGGCAGGCCGGAGGGCTTGTTCAGGACAATCAGATGGTCGTCCTTGTATAAAATCCAGGATTCCAGTTCCTTCTGCTGGATCGGATCGAGGGCGCGGGGCCCTTCCCCCTCCTGCTCAGCGGCGGAGGGCACTTTCAACGGTGGAATCCGCACCGACTGACCGGGCTGTAGTCTCGTGGCCGCTTCGGCCCGTGCCCCATCGACCCTGATCTGACCGGTGCGGCACATTTTCTGGATCGCAACCTGCGTCAGGCTCGGGTAATGGCGGCGAAACCAGCGATCAAGGCGGATATCCGCTTCATCATCCGTTACCTGCCGTGTCGTCACACTCATGATCGTCGTATTCCTGATCGGGCTGACGACCGCGGAAACACGGCGCAGCACGCATAAGCGGTTGTGCCCCCGGAGCACCTATGCCCGCAACATGCTCTGTTCATGAACCTGCTATCAGCCGCCGCGCTGCATTCGCAGACCGGCCCAGTATTCCAACCGCTTGCGAATATCACGTTCGAATCCACGCTGGTGCGGGCGATAGAGTTCCGGACGGCGCCCCCCGGCAAGAGGCTCGGGGAAGAACTCCTGCCCTGAAAACGCATCCGGTGCATCGTGATCATACTGATACCCGGCATGGTAGCCCAGTTCCTTCATCATCCGCGTCGGCGCATTAAGGATATGCAGGGGCGGTGGCATATGCGCCGTCTTTTCCGCCAGCGCCAGAGCCTCATTGAACGAGGCATAGGACGCATTGGATTTCGGGGCCGTCGCCACGTAATTGATGGCCTGCGCCAGAAACAACCGCCCTTCCGGCCAGCCGATCCGCTCGAAAGCCTGCCAGGCGCTGACCACCTGCACCATGGCCTGAGGATCGGCCATGCCGACATCCTCCGAGGCCGCACAGGCCAGCCGTCGAAACACTGTTTCAGCCGCCTCGCCCGCCACCATCATCCGCGCCGCATAATACAGCGCCGCCTGCGGGTCGGAGCCGCGCAGGGATTTATGGAAACAGCTCAGCAGATCGTAATGACCGTCTCCGGCCTTGTCATGGACCGGCGGGCGGCGTTGCAGTGCATGCCCCAGCGCCTGCATGTCCAGAACCTGATTGCCACCGGCAAAAGTATAAACCTGCTCGACCAGATTGAGCATATACCGCCCATCCCCACTGGCCATGGCAACCAGAGCCTCCCGCGCTTCCACGGAAACCGGAAGGGGGCGTTCCATCCTTTCCTCCGCCCGCACAAGCAGCCTCTCCAGCGCGGCCTCGTCCAGCCGACGCAGCACCATCACCCGGCAACGTGACAGCAACGCGCTGTTCAGTTCAAAAGACGGATTCTCGGTGGTCGCCCCGACCAGTGTGACAGTGCCATCCTCCACCACTGGCAGGAAAGCGTCCTGCTGACCACGATTGAAGCGATGAATCTCATCACAGAACAGCAACGTGCCCTTTCCGGCAGCACGGCGCTGACGGGCCGCCTCGAACACCTTGCGCAGATCAGCAACACCACTCTGAATCGCCGAAATAGCCTCGAAATGCAGATCGGTGGAGCGCGCCAGCAGGCGGGCGATGGTCGTCTTTCCGGTACCCGGAGGCCCCCACAAAATAATCGAGGACAAGACCCTGCTCTCGGTCATCCGCCGTAACGGCCCCTCTGCTCCCAGCAGATGATCCTGTCCCACAACATCATCGAGAGAAGCCGGACGCAACCTGTCGGCCAGAGGACGCGCCGGATCATCAGCTTCCGGCAAAAACTGTGCTGCCCCGCCCCCGAACAGATCGGAGGATGAAGAGGTGTTGGCGCGTGATACCATGATCAGACTCTCGCCCTTCCCGGTTATCAGGACAACAGCAGGATGAACAGCGGCAGAGTGACGGCCGACAGGATGGTCGAAATCAGAATGGCGCGTGAAATCATCCCGGCTTCCCGATCATAGAGCCGCGCCAGCATAAACGCACCGGTTCCATTCGGCGTTGCCGCCAGCAGCACACAGGCTCTCGCCCAGAGCGGATCGGCGCGGAATACCCAGAACGCCAGCACGAAAGCAATCAGCGGCTGCAGGATCAGCTTGATAAAGGTCAACACCGCCAGCAACAGCCCATCCCCTGAGCGTGCCGAAGCAGCATCATCCTGACGAGACGCCAGAAACAGGCCGATCACCACCAGCGCACAGGGGCTGGAAGAATTGCCAAGCATGGCCAGGGTTGTCTCGGCCATCTGCGGCAAATGAAAGCCACCTATATTTCCGGCCAGTGCAAATGCGCCCCCGGCCAAGGGCGAGGCAACCAGCGGATTGCACAACACCGTCCATATCAGACGCCGCCGGGAAAGAAGCGCCCCACCCTTCAACGCCCGTTCCTTTTCCATCAGCAGAATGGAACCCGCGAACTGGATGCAGACCGTCATCACCGTGGCAATTGCCATAGGCATCATGGAGCGCGGCCCCAGCACCGCCATCAGCACCGGAATCCCCATATAGGAGGTGTTGGCGTAGCTGCCGGTCAGGGAATCCACCGTAGCCTGTCCGATTCCCCGTCCGGCCCGTCTGGCCCAAAAATAAATTGCCAGGAAAGGCAGCATCTGCGCGCCGAGAAAGCTCAGCACAAACGGCAAATGTGAGAGGTCCTTGCCGGTCAGATGCGCCATCACCAGAAACAGCATCGCGGGCAATGCCAGCCAGACCACATACAGGTTGAGCGCATCCAGCGCACCCACCCCCAGCAACTGACGCCTGCCACTCAGATACCCCGCGCCGATCAACGCCACGACCGGACATACCGCGTTGACAATCATGTTTATCATCGGCTGCCCGGCTTAAGCTTTCATGACAGGGATCAACAAACGAAAAACCCCCGGATTGCTCCAGGGGCCTGTCGTCTATCCAGATCAGTGCATCGTTTCTCAAAAACGAAAGGCTTATTCCTCAGTTTCGTCGCGTTCCGGGCGGGGGCCGCTATCTTGCCCCTTGGCAGAAACATCGCGATCAACCAGCTCAATGACCGCCATGGAAGCGGCATCGCCATAGCGAACGCCTGCCTTCAGAACACGGGTGTAACCACCCTGACGGGCCTTGTAGCGCTCAGCGATCGCGCTGAAGAGCTTGGTAACGATCACTTCGTCACGCAGCTGGGCATAAGCCTGACGGCGTGCATGCAGACCGCCGCGCTTGCCAAGAGTGATCAGCTTCTCGGCAACCGGACGAAGTTCCTTCGCCTTCGGGAGCGTCGTCGTGATCTGCTCGTGCTTGATAAGGGCAACGGCCATGTTGCGGAACATGGCCTGCCTGTGGCTGGACGTAACGCCGAGCTTCCGGCCGGCAATACCATGGCGCATAGTCTTCGATCTCCTGAGAACGCTCCCCGTTACCGCTCATCGCGGCTACGGGGGACGCCCTATATCTCTGTTGGGCGCCTCGGCGCACCTGTTTTTTGACCCCTGTTTTTGCAGGGCAGAAAACCGGAACCGGACGCGGTCTTGTCAAAAGGCGGTTATCAGAAGGGTTCTTCCAACCGCTTGGCCAGATCTTCAATATTTTCCGGCGGCCAGCCCGACACACTCATGCCAAGAGAAAGCCCCATATTGGCAAGGACTTCCTTGATCTCGTTCAGCGACTTGCGCCCGAAATTCGGGGTGCGCAGCATTTCCTGTTCGGATTTCTGCACCAAATCGCCGATATAGACGATATTGTCGTTCTTGAGGCAGTTGGCGCTGCGAACCGAGAGTTCGAGCTCATCCACCTTCCGCAGCAGATTGCGATTGAACGGCAGATCGTCTTGCGGTTCATCGTGGCGGACCTGCTGTGGCTCTTCGAAGTTGATGAAGAGCTGAAGCTGGTCCTGAAGAATACGGGCGGCCAGAGCCACCGAATCTTCCGGAGTCACCGCACCATTGGTTTCAACCGTCAGCAGCAGCTTGTCATAATCGGTGACCTGACCGACGCGGGTCGGCTCCACCTTGTAGGACACGCGGCGAACGGGGGAATAGATAGCGTCGATCGGGATCAGACCAATCGGGCTGTCTTCCTGCCGGTTCTGGCTGGCAGGGACATAGCCCTTGCCGAGATTGACCGTGAACTCCATGCCCAGCTTCACGCCGTCATCCAGCGTGCAGAGGACGAGATCAGGGTTCATGATCTCAATGTCATGACCGGCCTGAATCTGGCCGGCCGTAACTTCGCCCGGGCCAGTTGCCGTCAGCATCATGCGCTTCGGGCCTTCGCCATGCATGCGAAGGGCGAGCTGCTTGATGTTCAGGACGATATCCGTAACGTCTTCACGCACACCGGCGACAGACGAGAATTCATGCAGCACACCGTCAATCTGCACAGCCGTCACGGCCGCACCCTGCAGGGATGACAGCAGGATGCGACGGATGGCGTTACCGAGCGTCATGCCGAAGCCGCGCTCCAGCGGCTCCGCCACGATGGTCGCGATACGCGACGGCTCGTTGCCGGGCTCCACATCGAGCTTTTCCGGCTTGATCAGAGATTGCCAGTTCCTCTGGATGACCACGCTTCGCCTCTTGTCAAAAGGTTAGGCCGACACTGACGGGAACATCGTCCCTCACGCCAATGCCGGCTGGATCCACCCCGGATCGTATTGTCCGGGACAATTGTCGCTTGCGTCTCAGACGCGGCGACGCTTCCGAGGACGGCAACCGTTATGCGGGATCGGCGTGGTATCGCGGATCGCGGTGATCGCAAAGCCGACAGCCTGCAGCGCACGAAGGGCACTTTCGCGTCCTGAGCCAGGACCGCTCACTTCGATCTCCAACGTCTCCATGCCGTGTTCGCGTGCTTTACGGCCTGCGTCTTCCGCCGCGACCTGCGCCGCATACGGGGTGGACTTGCGGCTTCCCTTGAAGCCCTGCGCACCGGCCGAGGACCAAGCGATCGCGTTGCCCTGGGCATCGCTGATCGTGATCATCGTGTTATTGAAGGTCGCGGCAACATGCGCCACGCCGGAAGAGATATTCTTGCGTTCCTTTTTACGGGGACGCGAAGAGGTGGCATTACGAGCCATAATGAGGTGATCCTGAGCTGTCTGTCGAACGGAAAAGCGCCGGAAAGGCCGAAGCCTTAACGGGTGACCTTCTTCTTACCGGCAATCGCCACGGCCTTGCCCTTACGGGTACGGGCATTCGTGTGCGTGCGCTGACCGCGCACCGGCAGGCCACGACGATGACGCAGGCCACGATAGCAGCCCAGATCCATCAGCCGCTTGATGTTCATCGCAACTTCGCGACGGAGGTCACCCTCCACGCGATATTCACGATCAATCAGCTCGCGGATACGCAGGATCTCGTCATCGCTCAACTGGTTCACCCGGCGCTCGTCCGGGATCGACAGCTCGGTGCAGATTTTCTGCGCCTGAGCAGGACCAATGCCATAGATATAACGCAGGCTGATCGCCACGCGCTTGTTGGTCGGAATGTTTACGCCGGCAATACGCGCCACGCTACGCCTCTCCATGTTAGCCGCTGCCCCTTCCACGGATAGTCAGGAAGGAACAGTGAACGATGCGCCGGGTGATCCGCCATGCGGGCCGCGTCGCGTCATGAAATGATTCGATTAGGCGCGCCCGATCCCTCGAGCACGGCCAGAGGCGGGACTTATAGCGACCCTGCTGAATGAGTCAACGATAACAGATCAACTTCGCGTGAGCCGCATGCTCATATGTCAAGCGGCAACCATGCGCATACTGCATGCCGGCGGACAGAACCTGATCCAGTCACCCTGGTCATTGCTATACATACAATAAGAGCGCCAGCCCCACCTCTCAAGGGGCTAACGCTCCTGTTGCAGTATCAAAAAATGCAGGAATCAGGCGCGCGCAGGCTGCGCCACATCATCAAGAATCGATTCGATATCCTTGGTGACAGTGTCCATATCCGCCATGCCATCAACAGAACGCAGGCGGCCCTGCGCCTTATAATAAGGGAGAATCGGTGCTGTCTGACGGTGATATGCTTCCAGACGAGCGACAACCGTCTCTCTGTTATCATCTGCCCGACGAACGAACTCTGTACTCCCGCACTGATCGCACACGCCCGCTTCCGCCGTCGGCTTGAACGTATCGTGGTAACCAGTGCCGCATTTGCTGCATGTGAAGCGCCCGGCGATGCGATCAACCAGAGCCGCGTCATCCACCGCGAGTTCAATAACAGCTGACAACTCAAGCGCTTTACGGGTCAGCATCTCATCAAGCGCTTCCGCCTGCGGAACCGTGCGCGGAAAACCGTCCAGAATAAAGCCGTTCGCGCAATCAGGCTGGCCGATCCGTCCGGCCAACATGTCGATGATGACATCGTCCGGCATCAGGGCGCCGCTTTCCATAATCGCCTTGGCGCGCTGGCCGATCTCACTGCCAGCCGCAACCTCAGCACGGAGCATGTCCCCTGTGCTGATCTGCGCAATGCCGTGCTTATCCTGCAAACGCTTTGCCTGCGTCCCTTTGCCGGCACCCGGCGGACCGAGCAGGATCAGGTTGAGACGTTTGCTCATCGGCCTTTTCCTTTTGTACGTGCACGACGAATCAGACCTTCGTACTGATGCGCCAGCAAATGAGACTGAATCTGGGTCACGGTATCCATCGTGACGGACACGACGATCATCAGGCTGGTGCCGCCGAAATAGAATGGCACACCGAACTTGCTGATCAGAAATTCCGGCAGCAAACAAACAATCACCAGATAAATCGCACCCACCGTCGTCAGCCTGGTCAGAATACGATCGAAATAATCAGCCGTCGCCTTACCCGGCCGAATACCAGGAATGAAGCCGCCATTTTTCTTCAGATTATCTGCCGTCTCCTGCGGATTGAACACAACCGCCGTATAGAAATAGGAGAAGAAGATGATCAGCCCGGCATAAAGCAGCATATAGATAGGCTGCCCATGTCCCAGCTGTCCGGACAGCCAGCTTAGCCAGCCATTGCCCGAATTCTTTGAGAAACCGGCAATCGTCGCCGGAATCAGCAACAGGGAACTGGCGAAAATCGGGGGTATCACATTCGCGGTATTGACCTTCAGCGGCATATGCGTGCTGTCGCCACCGAACATGCGATTTCCGACCTGACGCTTGGGGTACTGCACCACCACACGCCGCTGGGCACGCTCCATAAAGACAACAAAGGCAATCACTGCGACGGCAATGACCATCACAGCCAGCAAAGACGGCAGAGACAGCGCATTATTGCGGCTCATCTGCAGCAGATTGCCGAGCGCATGAGGTAGATTAGCGACAATACCCGCAAAAATAATCAGCGAAATACCATTCCCCACGCCGCGAGCCGTAATCTGCTCGCCCAGCCACATCAGGAACATTGTTCCACCGACCAGCGTCACCACACATGACAGGCGGAAAAACCAGCCTGGATCGATCACCGCAGCACCATGCGGTCCCTGCATTCCCTCCAGCCCCGCGGCGATACCATAGGATTGCAGCAATGCGATCAGAACAGTGAGGTAACGGGTATATTCGTTCATCTTGCGCCGACCGCTCTCACCCTCTTTCTTGAGGGCTTCCAGCGAAGGGACCGCCGCTGTCAGCAACTGAACGATGATGCTGGCGCTGATATAAGGCATGATGTTCAGCGCAAACACGGTCATACGGCTGAGCGCACCGCCCGAGAACATGTCGAACATGCCCAGGATGCCGCCACCCTGCTGGTTAAACATATCACCGATGACAGAGGCATCGACCCCCGGCACTGGAACATAGGTGCCGATGCGATAAACGATCAGCGCCGCAAGGGTAAACCATATCCGCTTTTTAAGCTCGGTCGCCTTGGAGAAGGTGCTGAGATTGAAATTAGAAGCGAGCTGCTCGGCCGCCGAGGCCATGAGACTTTCCCCCTGTGGTCAGGCGATCAATAAGCACGCTGGCTGATCAGTTCCTGGCTCCAGCGCGCTGTAACAGGCCCCTTTTCAGGACTGTGGCGCCAACCGCAGGGCGGAAGGCGCCACATATATCGTTCGATCAGCGTTTGCTGACAAGCGAGTCATCCATCAGAGATGTCTCCTCTTTTACCATTCCCGTTGACTGGAAGAAAAAGAGGAGAACGTCCTGATCAGGCTTCCGCAGCTTCCGCCACCACGGTTGTGGTGATGCTGCCGCCTGCCTGCTCCACCGCGGCGCGAGCCGCAGCAGAGGCACCGGCCACAGTGATCTTCACCGCACGGGTGATCTCACCACGGGCCAGCAGACGAACACCCGCAACCTTGCCACCACGGACCAGACCCGCGGCGCGCAGGGCGTCCTCGGTGATTTCCTGGCTGGCATCGACGCGACCGGCTTCGATCGCATCATTCAGGGTGCCGATATTCAGCGGCGCATATTCCTTGCGGAAAATATTGACGAAGCCACGCTTCGGCAAACGACGATAGATCGGGAGCTGACCGCCCTCGAACCCGTTCAGCGAAACACCTTCACGTGCCTTCTGACCCTTCACGCCTTTACCGGAGGTTTTACCCTTACCGGAGCCGATACCACGGCCAAGACGCTTGGATTTCGGACGTGCGCCATGGTTATCGCGCAGTTCATTCAGCTTCATTGGTTTCCTCCACCTGGATAAGGTGGGCCACCTTGCGGGTCATCCCACGGATGGAGGGAGTATCCTCCAGAACGCGGGTGCGCCCGATCTTGTTCAGGCCGAGACCGATCAATGTCTCCTTCTGGCCCGGCTTACGCCCGGCCACGGAGGCGATCTGCGTAACGCGGAGCTTAGGCATGAGCCTCTTCCCCTTCCTGCCCGGCGACCGGTTCACGGCGACCGAGGATATCGGAGACTTTCTTGCCACGACGGGACGCAACAGAGCGCGGGCTCGAGCAGCGTTCCAGGGCGGCAAACGTCGCCTTTACCATGTTATGCGGGTTACGGCTGCCGAGGCTCTTTGCCACGACGTCGCCGATACCGAGGCTTTCGAAGACGGCGCGCATGGGGCCGCCTGCGATGATGCCGGTACCGGCTGTAGCGCTGCGAAGCACCACCTTACCCGCTCCAAAATGACCATACACGTCATGATGCAGCGTGCGGCCTTCCTTCATCGGAACGCGGATCATGCTGCGCTTCGCGCGCTCGGTCGCCTTGCGGATGGCTTCCGGCACTTCACGTGCCTTACCCGCCCCGTAACCGACCCGGCCTTTCTGGTCACCCACGACAACCAGAGCGGCGAAAGCGAAACGACGGCCGCCCTTCACCACTTTCGCGACGCGGTTGATCGTCACCAGTTTATCAATGATATCGTCGGCCTCGCGCTCGCGACCGCCACGACCTTCCCTGGGTTCACGTGCCATAGTTGGTCCCCTTAGAAGGCCAGCCCGCCTTCGCGGGCGGCTTCGGCCAGCGCCTTGACGCGACCGTGATACAGATAGGAGCCACGGTCGAAGACCACGGCAGACACCCCGGCGGCCTGGGCACGCTCGGCGATCAGCTTGCCAACGGCGGAGGCGGCCTCACGGTCGGCACCGCTGCGAAGCTGCTCACGCAGCGTCTTCTCCAGTGAAGACGCGGCAGCCAGCGTACGGCCGGCAGCATCGTCGATCACCTGAGCATAAATATGCCGGCCAGAACGGAACACGGACAAGCGCGGGCGGCCATTGGCCTTGGCGCGGAGCTGGAAACGCAGACGCTGTTTCCGACGCTCCTGAAGATCGATGCTCGGCATCTTACTTCTTCTTACCTTCCTTGCGACGGATCTCTTCATTGTCGTAGCGGACGCCCTTGCCCTTATACGGCTCAGGCAGACGCAGCTGACGAAGCTCAGAAGCGACCTGTCCAACCAGACGCTTGTCGACACCCTCGATCGTCACGGCCGTTGGACGCGGCGTGGTGATCTTGATACCGGCCGGAACCGGATAAGTGATGTCGTGCGAGTAACCCAGATTCAGAACCAGTGCATTGCCCTGCACGGCGGCGCGATAGCCGGTGCCGTTGATTTCCAGAGAGCGAACATAGCCCGTGGAAACCCCCTTCACCATATTCGCGACCAGCGCACGGGTGGTACCCCACATCATACGGGCACGACGATCATTACCCCGGGGGGCAACTTTCACCTGATTGCCTTCGACGGTGGTATCCACCAGATCGGTCAGAGGCAGGGAGAGTTCTCCCAGCTTGCCCTTCGCCGTCAGAACGTTGTTGGCGATTGCCACCTGCACGCCCTGCGGGATCTCGACGGGATATTTGCCAACGCGTGACATGTCTCGCCCTCCCCCTTAGAACACGCGGCAGAGGACTTCGCCGCCAACATTGGCAGCGCGGGCCTCATTGTCGCTCAACACACCACGCGGTGTGGACAGGATGGAAACACCCAGCCCTGCATAGACGCGCGGCAATTCCTTGATCTTGGAATACACACGGCGGCCCGGCTTGGACACGCGCGTGATCTCCTTGATCACCGGTTCGCCATCATTGTATTTCAGCTCAACGCGGAGCTGGGAAATACCCGGGCGAAGTTCTTCCGAGGTATAACCACGGATATAACCCTCACGCTTCAGGGCTTCGAGCACATTGGCACGAAGCTTGGAAGCAGGGGACACGCAGGTGGCGTGACGGCTACGCTGCGCGTTGCGGATACGTGTGAGCAGATCGCCCAACGGATCAGAAAGCTGCATGATCCGGCTCCTTACCAGCTCGCCTTGACCAGGCCGGGGATCTGCCCGGAGCTGGCCAGGTCACGCAGCGCCACGCGGCACAGCTTGAACTTGCGATAGTTCGCACGGGGACGGCCCGTCAGCTCGCAGCGCAGACGCACGCGATTAGCGGCGCCATTGCGCGGCAGCTGAGCCAGCCGCAGAGTTGCCTCGAACCGATCTTCCACCGGCAGCGAGCGATCCATGACGATCGCTTTCAGCGCAGCACGCTTCGCCTTGTCGCGGGAAGCCATACGCTCCCGCATTTTATTCCGGTTGACCGCAGACGTCTTGGCCATGCCTTGTTTCACCCTCCGGAACCTGTCGGGCTTCCCCGACGGTTTTCCAACAAACTTTTAGATGACCGGCACTCCGCAGAGTGCCAGCCGCTCACGCCGCGAACGGCAGATCGAACGCCTTCAGCAGTGCTTTGGCTTCCGCATCAGTCTCGGCGGTCGTCACGAAGACGATGTCCATCCCACGCACCGCGTCTACCTTGTCGTAGACGATTTCCGGAAACACGATCTGTTCCTTCAGGCCCATGGCGAAGTTCCCACGCCCATCGAAGCCCTTACCCGTGATTCCGCGGAAGTCGCGGACACGCGGAAGAGCAATCGTCACAAGGCGGTCAAGGAACTCGTACATACGCGCCTTACGTAGTGTGACCTTCGCACCGATCGGCAGGCCCTTACGGATCTTGAAGCCGGCAATCGCCTTCTTCGCCACCGTCTTGACCGGCTTCTGGCCGGCAATAAGGGTCAGATCGGCAACAGCGGAATCAAGCTTCTTCTGATCTGCCGCGGCTTCACCGACACCCATATTGATGACGATCTTCTGGAGCCGGGGCACCCGCATCCGGTTGTTATAGCCGAACTCTTTCAGCAGAGCCTCACGCACTACCTCATTGTAGCGCTGCTGCATCCGCGGCAGCGGCTTGGACTGGTTTTCGCTCACCGCTCCCTCCCTCAGCTCTCGATGACCTGGCCGGTGACTTTCGCCACACGAACCTTGTTACCATTATCCAGAATACGGAAACCCACACGGGTGGGTTTGTCGCTCTTCGGGTCGACCAGCATCAGGTTGGAAATCGCCACCGGCGCTTCCTGTTCCTGAATACCACCGGGCTGCCCCATGCCACGCGGCTTCAGATGCCGCTTGGCAACCGCAACACCACGCACAACGGCCCGATTCTCGCGAGGAATGACGCGCAGCACTTCACCGCGCTTGCCCTTGTCCTCGCCAGAGATGACGACCACCTGGTCGCCCTTGCGAATTTTCGCAGCCATTATAGCACCTCAGGCGCGAGCGAGATGATCTTCATGAACTTACGACCGCGCAGCTCGCGCACCACCGGCCCAAAAATACGGGTGCCGATCGGCTCCTGCTGCTTGTTGATCAGCACGGCCGCGTTTCGGTCGAAACGGATCGCGCTGCCATCAGCGCGGCGCACGGGGAAGCTGGTACGAACGATCACCGCCTGATGAACGTCGCCCTTCTTCACCTTGCCACGGGGAATGGCTTCCTTGACGGAGACGACGATAACATCGCCGACCGAGGCGGTCTTCCGCTTGGAACCGCCCAGCACCTTGATGCACTGCACCCGGCGCGCGCCGCTGTTATCGGCGACTTCCAGGTTGGTCTCGGGATGAATCATCGATCAGGCTCCCTGATGCTCGGCCGCCGCAGCGGCTGCCTCACCGGAGGCCTCAGCATGCGCGATCTGGGTCGCGGCAGCGTCAATGGCTTCCTTATGGGCGGTGCTCAGCACATGCCCATTACGCCAGACCACTTCCCAGGTCTTGCGCTTGCTGATCGGCGGGCACTCAACGATACGAACGATATCGCCTTCACGGCACTCATTCGCCTCGTCATGCGCGGCATACTTCTTGGATTTACGAATAAACTTCTTGTACAGCGGATGAATAATGCGCCGATCAACAAGAACCGTAACGGTCTTGTCCATCTTGTCGCTGGTCACCCGCCCGGTCAGGACCCGCCTGGGCATTGCCCTACTCCTTTCAGGCCTTGGGAGCGGCAGCGCGCAGACGCTCCGCCAGAATCGTCTTCACGCGTGCGATGTCACGACGGACCTGCACAGCGCGGCCCGTCTTTTCAAGCTGACCCGTCGCCTGCTGAAAGCGCAGATTAAACTGCTCCTTCCGCAGATCGATCAGCAGCGCACCCAGTTCGTCCGCGCTTTTCACACGGATATCGGCTGGCTTCGTCATCACACCCTCACGCGTCAACCGAGCGGACGATAAACTTCGTCTTGATCGGCAACTTCGCTGCACCCAGTGCCAGCGCCTCACGGGCCAGCTCCGGCGCAACGCCGTCGATTTCAAACATAACACGGCCGGGATGAACCCGGGCCACCCAGTATTCGGGGCTACCCTTACCGGAACCCATGCGGACTTCCGCAGGCTTCGTGCTGACCGGCAGGTCAGGGAAGATGCGGATCCACACGCGCCCGGCACGCTTCATCGCACGGGTAATCGCACGACGGGCGGCTTCGATTTGGCGGGCTGTAATACGCTCAGGTTCGAGCGCTTTCAAGCCAAATGTTCCGAAATTCAGCGTTGTTCCGCCTTTGGCATTGCCGTGGATCCGGCCTTTATGCGCCTTGCGGTATTTTGTGCGCTTCGGGGACAGCATATTCGTGATTCCTTACCGCTGCGGGGCCTGCTCGGCCGCGCGACGATCCTGCGCCATCGGGTCCTGGGCCAGGATCTCACCTTTGAAGATCCAAACCTTGACGCCGCATGTGCCATAGGTCGTCTTGGCGGTAGCAACACCATAATCAATGTCTGCGCGAAGCGTGTGCAGAGGCACCCGGCCTTCACGATACCACTCGATACGCGCAATTTCAGCACCGCCGAGGCGGCCGCTGCAGTTGATCCGGATGCCTTGGGCGCCCAGACGCATGGCAGATTGAACCGCACGCTTCATGGCACGACGGAACGCAACGCGACGTTCCAGCTGCTGGGCGATGTTCTCGGCCACCAGGGTCGCGTCGATTTCCGGCTTGCGGATTTCGACGATGTTCAGGGCTACATCGGTCCCGGCCATGCCGGTCAGACCCTTGCGCAGAGCCTCGATGTCTTGGCCCTTCTTGCCAATCACCACACCAGGACGGGCAGCGTAGATCGTCACACGAGGCTTCTTTGCCGGTCGCTCGATCACAACGCGGGACACGCCAGCGCCGGAGAGCTTCTTGCGCAGATGGCCACGCAGCTTCAGATCGTCATGCAGCAGACGGGAATAATCCCCACCGGCATACCAACGGCTATCCCATGTGCGGTTGATGCCCAGCCGCAATCCGATGGGGTTTACTTTGTGACCCATATTACGCGGCCTCCGCTTTCGTCTCGGTTTCCTGGGACCGTTCGGCAACGACGATCTTGAGGTGGCTGAACCACTTCTCGACCCGCGCCGCACGGCCACGGCCACGCGCATGGAAGCGGCGCATCACGATGGAGCGACCCACTTCAGCGCGCGAGACGACCAGGCGATCGACATCGAGCTGATGATTGTTCTCGGCATTGGCGATGGCGCTTTCAAGCGCCTTCTTCACCGCCTGAGCGATCCGGCGTTTGCTGAAGGTCAGCGTCGCCACGGCATCAGATGCCTTGCGGTTCCGGATCAGCTGAGCGACAAGATTGAGCTTGCGTGGACTGACACGCAAATTGCTAACAATCGCCTGTGCTTCGTTCTCAGCGATGGAACGAGGGGTTTTCGGCTTGCTCATCTTAACCCCGCTTCGCCTTCTTGTCGGCCGCATGACCCGGGAAGGTACGGGTGGGGGAGAATTCGCCGAACTTGTGTCCGACCATGTTCTCCGTCACCTGCACCGGCAGGAACTTGTGACCGTTGTAAACACCGAAAGTCAGGCCGACGAACTGCGGCAGAATCGTCGAGCGACGCGACCAGATCTTGATGATCTCGTTGCGGCCCGACGCGCGCGCCGCGTCGGCCTTGTTCAGGAGGTATCCGTCGACAAACGGACCTTTCCAGACAGAGCGTGCCATCTTACTTGCCCTTGTTCCGACGGCGGATAATCAGGCTATCCGTGCGCTTGTTGGTACGCGTCTTGTAGCCCTTGGTCGGCTTGCCCCACGGGGTAACCGGATGACGGCCACCCGAGGTACGGCCTTCACCACCACCATGCGGATGGTCGACAGGGTTCATCACGACGCCGCGGTTATGCGGACGGCGACCCAGCCAGCGGCTGCGGCCTGCCTTGCCGATATGAATGTTCGAGTTATCCGGGTTTGAAACCGCGCCAACCGTCGCATAGCATTCCGCACGCACAACGCGCAGTTCGCCGGACATCAGCTTGATCTGCGCATAGCCGGCATCCTTGCCGACCAGCTGCGCATAGGTACCAGCAGAGCGTGCGATCTTGCCACCTGCACCCGGCTTCATCTCGATATTGTGGATAATCGTTCCGACCGGGATCGCTCCCAGCGGCATCGCATTGCCCGGCTTGATATCAGCCCGCGCGCCGCTGACCACGACATCACCGGCCTTCAAGCGCTGAGGTGCCAGGATGTATGATAATTCGCCATCCTGATACTTGATCAGAGCGATGAATGCCGTGCGGTTCGGATCATACTCCAGACGCTCAACCGTCGCGGGAACATCGGCCTTACGGCGCTTGAAATCCACATAACGATAGGTCTGCTTATGTCCGCCGCCACGGAACCGGCTGGTAATCCGGCCATGGTTGTTACGACCGCCCGTGGAGTGCTTGCCTTCGGTCAAAGTCTTGACCGGCTTGCCCTTCCACAGTTCGCTGCGATCTACCAGAACCGTGCCGCGCAAAGACGCAGTCACGGGATTGAAATGCTTCAGTGCCATGGTCCGTGCCTCAGGCCAGCTTGGCGGTCAGGTCGATAGCCTGACCGGCGACCAGCTGGACATACGCCTTCTTCACATCGCTCCGCTGGCCGGGGCGGCCGCGAAAACGCTTCGTCTTGCCCTTGTTGACCAAGGTATTGACGCCGATCACCTTCACCCCGAACAGGCCTTCAACAGCGGCCTTGATCTCCGGCTTGGTCGCATCAATCGCCACGCGGAACACAACCTGGCTACGCTCGCTGAGCAGCGTCGCCTTTTCGGTGATCAGCGGGCTACGGATGACTTCATACATCGCCTCGCGGGACATACGCTCAGCGCGACGACGCGCAGCGAGCGATGTTTTTTGCGGAGAGCTCATGCCGCGCTCCTTTCTTCAGCCGCACCGAAACCAAGGCGGGCCTTGAGAGCCTCGACACCGGCAACCGTAATCGCCAGCACGTCGTGGTTCAAAATGTCATATACGTTGGCACCGATGGTCGGCAGCACATCAACCGCCAGCAACGAGCGGCTTGCGCGGGCAAAGCCCTCGTCAACGCTGGCACCATCGACGATCAATGCGGAGCGCCAGCCAAGGGCGCGCAGCTTCGCAGCAAGGTCGCGGGTCTTTTCCATACCAGCAGCTGTGTCGATGACGACGAGCTTGCCTTCCGCCTGCTTCTGGGAAAGAGCGGAAATCAGGCCAAGACGACGCACCTTCTTCGGCAGATCATAGCCATGGTCGCGAACGACCGGACCATGAACGGCACCACCGGTGCGGAACTGCGGAGCGCGCAGGCTGCCCTGACGAGCGTTACCCGTGCCCTTCTGGCGATACGGCTTCTTGGTCGTGCCGCTCACCTCGCCCATGCCCTTCACCTTGTGGGTGCCGGCACGGCGGCAGGCGAGCTGCCAGTGAACCACGCGCGCCATAATATCGGCACGCGGGGTGGCCGCAAAAATCTCGTCCGGCAGCTCGGCCGTACCGGCGCTGCCGTTATCGAGGGTTTTGATCTCGATCTGCATGTCTTAGCCCTCGCTCGCCGCGGCGTCTGCCTGCAGCGCCGCCGGATACGCAACGCCTTCCGGACGCTTGCGCTTCACAGCGTCACGCACCAGCACATAACCACCCTTGGCACCGGGAATGGAGCCACGGATCATGAGCAGTCCGCGCGCCGCATCGACATGCGCGACTTCCACATTCTGAGTGGTCACCCGCTCGTCACCGAGATGGCCAGCCATTTTCTTGTTTTTAAAGGTCTTGCCCGGATCCTGACGGTTACCGGTCGAACCATGGCTACGATGGCTGATGGACACGCCGTGGCTGGCTTCCAGACCGGCGAAATTCCAACGCTTCATCGCACCGGCAAAGCCCTTACCCTTGGAAGTACCGGTCACGTCGACCTTCTGGCCAACCAGAAAGTGTTCAGCCGACAAAGTCGCACCCGGTTCCAGAATAGCGTCTTCCGCCACCCGGAACTCCACGAGCTTCTTCTTCGGTTCCACCTTAACACGGGCGAAATGACCTTTATTGGCCTTCGACACATGCTTCGGCTTTGCCTGACCGAACCCGAGCTGCACCGCCGTGTAACCATCCCGCTCCTTGGTGCGGGTGTCCACGACCTGGACCTGGTCCAGGTGCAAAACGGTGACGGGAACATGAGTCCCGTCTTCCTTGAACAGCCGGGTCATACCCAGCTTACGTGCAATTAATCCTGTGCGCATGGCTGGCTCTTACAGCTTAATCTCGACGTCGACACCGGCAGCCAGGTCGAGCTTCATCAGCGCGTCCACGGTCTGGGGTGTCGGCTCGACGATATCGAGGAGCCGGCGATGCGTCCGGATTTCGAACTGCTCGCGGCTTTTCTTATCCACGTGCGGAGAACGGTTCACTGTGAACCGTTCGATATGCGTCGGCAGCGGGATAGGGCCCCGAACCCGCGCACCCGTACGCTTCGCCGTATTCACGATCTCCTTCGTGCTGTTATCGAGCACTCGATGATCGTACGCCTTGAGGCGAATGCGGATGTTCTGGTTATCCATTTGTACTAAGTCCGAATTCGGGGCCGTTGATTACTGCGAAATCTTCGCGACGACGCCTGCACCAACGGTGCGGCCGCCTTCACGAATAGCAAAACGCAGACCTTCATCCATCGCGATCGGCGCAATCAGCTCAACCTGCATGGACACGTTGTCGCCCGGCATCACCATTTCCGTGCCTTCCGGCAGGCTCACGACGCCAGTGACGTCGGTCGTGCGGAAATAGAACTGCGGACGGTAATTGGTGAAGAACGGCGTGTGACGGCCACCCTCTTCCTTCGTGAGGATGTATGCCTCAGCGGCGAACTTCGTGTGCGGGGTGATGGAACCCGGCTTGGCCAGAACCTGACCACGCTCGACGTCTTCACGCTTCGTGCCACGCAGCAGCGCACCGATGTTGTCACCGGCTTCACCACGATCAAGCAGCTTGCGGAACATTTCAACGCCAGTCACGGTCGTCTTGGAGGTCGCCTTCAGGCCGACGATTTCGACTTCGTCACCAACCTTGACTTCGCCACGCTCGATACGACCGGTCACAACGGTGCCACGGCCGGAGATCGAGAACACGTCTTCGATCGGCATCAGGAACGGACGGTCCAGCGGACGCTCCGGCTGCGGGATGTAGGCATCCACCGCTTCCATCAGCTTCAGGATCGCATCACGGCCGATTTCCGGGTTCTTGTCTTCAAGAGCGCACAGAGCGGAACCCTTGATGATCGGAATATCGTCGCCCGGGAACTGGTAGGAAGAAAGCAGCTCGCGCACTTCCATTTCAACCAGATCCAGCAGCTCCGGATCGTCGACCATGTCGACCTTGTTCAGGAACACCACCAGAGCCGGAACGCCGACCTGACGGGCGAGCAGGATGTGCTCACGGGTCTGCGGCATCGGGCCGTCAGCAGCGGAGACGACGAGAATGCCGCCATCCATCTGGGCCGCACCGGTGATCATGTTCTTCACATAGTCGGCGTGACCGGGGCAATCCACGTGTGCGTAATGACGGTTGCCGGTTTCATATTCCACGTGCGCCGTGGAAATCGTGATACCACGGGCGCGTTCTTCCGGCGCCTTGTCGATCTGGTCATACGCGGTGAAAGTTGCGCCGCCGGTTTCGGCAAGCACCTTCGTGATGGCTGCTGTCAGCGACGTCTTGCCATGATCAACATGTCCGATCGTGCCGATGTTGCAGTGCGGTTTGTTCCGCTCAAATTTCGCCTTGGCCATGGTCTTCTCCGTGCCCGCTTTTCGGTCCGGTGTTTCTACTGAATATTACCAACGGTAATGGCTGAAGGCCTTGTTGGCCTCTGCCATCCGATGGGTATCTTCGCGCTTCTTCACCGCGGAACCGCGGTTATGAACGGCGTCAAGCAACTCGTTTGAAAGCCGCTCTTCCATCGTGTGCTCACCCCGCTTGCGGGAAGCATCGATGATCCAGCGGATCGCCAGCGCCTGCCGACGGTCCGCGCGCACTTCCACCGGCACCTGATAGGTCGCACCGCCTACGCGGCGAGACCGGACTTCCACGGCCGGTTTCACGTTGTCCAGCGCTTCATGGAACATACGGACCGGATCGGCCTGATTCCCCCCACGCTTTTTCAACACGTCGAGTGCACCGTAAACGATGCCCTCGGCAACGGATTTCTTACCGTCATACATCAGCGCGTTCATGAAACGTGTGATGACGACATCGCCGAACTTCGGGTCCGGCAGGATCTCGCGCTTAACGGCGCGGCGGCGGCGGCTCATATCAGCCCTCTCCTTACTTCGGACGCTTCGCGCCGTAGAGCGAACGGCGCTGACGCCGCTTCGCAATACCCTGCGTGTCGAGCACGCCGCGCAGAATGTGATAACGCACGCCAGGAAGATCCTTCACGCGTCCGCCACGGATCAGAACGACGCTATGTTCTTGCAGGTTGTGGCCCTCACCTGGGATGTAGCTCACCACCTCATAGCCGTTCGTCAGGCGCACCTTGGCCACCTTACGAAGAGCCGAGTTCGGCTTCTTCGGTGTGGTTGTGTACACGCGGGTGCAAACGCCACGCTTCTGCGGGCACCCCTGCAGCGCCGGGACCTTGTTGCGCGCCTTGTTGGGCTCACGCCCCTTGGCGATCAGCTGGTTAATGGTCGGCATCGGGCCTCTTTCCGAACTCTCTGTCTATCCACCTCACCCGGATGGGCGAGCCACCGTCAACGCCATAACCCCGCGACGGGCCGAATCAGATTCGGCCTGCAGGGTATAACCGTGTCATTGGCCTAAGCCTAAGCCAGTAACCCGGCTATCATCGGCGGCACCAAAGACGTGGCTAGCGAAAACGAGGCCTTCCCTGCCCTGTCGGTGGGGGTCGGCCGAGGGCGCGGAACCTACGTTGGGTACGCCCTCAAGTCAAGCGTCACAGCGGCATGCGGAGCCAGATTCCAGCAAATGAGTGCTGCATTACCCGCGTGGCTGCCTCCCATAAGCGGCCCCATCGAAAGACTCGACAGAGATTCAGACGGAGTCGGCAGCCTGTCAGACGCCGGTTTTCACCAGCCAAAAAGAAACGCTGGCCCTTTTCAAGGCCAGCGTTCCCATTCTTCAGCAGAAGAAGCCTTATTCAGCCGCTTCCTGACCAGAGATTCTGGGCGTTTCCTGCCCGACTCCCTTGGCCTCGTCCTGACCAGAGGCAATCCGGCGCAGGCGGTTCATCATAGAGCCTGTGCCCGCCGGGATCAGACGTCCGACGATCACGTTTTCCTTCAGACCATTCAGAGTATCGACCTTGCCTGCCGTCGCTGCCTCGGTCAGCACACGTGTGGTCTCCTGGAAGGAGGCCGCGCTGATGAAGCTCTGCGTCTGCAAGGATGCTTTGGTGATACCCTGCAGAACCGGCATGGCTACCGCAGGACGCTCGCCCTCACGCTCACGCTTGCGATTCTCGGCCTCGAACTCCAGCCGGTCCACCTGCTCACCGATCAGATACATCGTATCGCCCGGATCGAGAATCTCGACCTTCTGCAGCATCTGGCGAACGATCACCTCAATGTGCTTGTCGTTGATCTTCACACCCTGGAGTCGATAGACGTCCTGGATTTCGTTCACCAGATAATCCGACAGCGCCTCGACACCCAGCACCTTCAGGATGTCATGGGGCACGCGCGGACCGTCCACCAGCGGATCGCCCAGACGCACGAAGTCGCCTTCCTGCACCGAGACGTGCTTGCCCTTCGGGATCAGATACTCGGTTTCCTCGCCGGTTTCGTCGTTCTTCACGATGATGCGGCGCTTGGCCTTGTAATCCTTGCCGAATTCAACCCGACCATCGGTCTCGGCGATGACCGCATGATCCTTGGGACGACGGGCTTCGAACAGCTCCGCCACGCGCGGCAGACCACCCGTAATGTCACGGGTCTTACTGCCTTCACGCGGAATACGGGCCAGCACATCACCGGCATTCACCTCGGCACCGTTCTCCACCGACAGAATCGAGTCAGGAGAGAGGAAGTAACGGGCATCCGTATTGTTGGAAAGACGTACAACATCGCCGCTCTCGTCCTTCAACTGGAGTCGCGGACGCAGATCGACGCCACGCGCGTTCTGCTTGTAGTCCACCACCACCTTGGAGGTCAGGCCGGTTACTTCGTCCATCCGCTCAACCAGCGTCACGCCATCCAGCAGGTCAAGATATTCGACCTTACCGGCGCGCTCCGTAATGATCGGCAGGGTGTAGGGATCCCATTCCGCCAGCTTCTGGGCGCGGGTCACCTGGGCGCCTTCATCCGTCAGCAGACGGGCACCATACGGCACACGGTAACGCGCCCGCTCACGTCCCTTCTCATCCGCCAACACGATTTCGCAGTTACGCGACATCACGATGGCGACGTTCTGGCTGTTGAGCACCACGTTCCGGTTCTTCACCGTCACGATGCCATCATGGCTGGCTTCGACGCTGGACTGCTCGGCACCACGCTGCGCGGCACCGCCGATATGGAAGGTGCGCATCGTCAGCTGCGTGCCCGGTTCACCGATGGACTGGGCGGCAATCACGCCGACTGCCTCACCGATATTCACCGGCGTGCCACGGGCCAGATCGCGGCCATAGCAGTGGCCGCAGACGCCAACCGTGCTCTCGCAGGTCAGCACCGAGCGGATTTTCACCACCTCGATCCCGGCCTTCTCGATCTTTTCGGCGTGTTCTTCCTCGATCAGCGTGTTACGCGGATACAGGATTTTATTGGTCGCCGGATCGAGCACATCCTCGCTGAGGGTACGACCGAGAATACGCTCGGACAGGCTGGAGACCACCTCACCGCCATCCATCACCGCACGCACGGTCAGGCCGCGTTCAGTGCCGCAATCGTTCTCCACGATGATGCAATCCTGCGCCACGTCCACCAGACGGCGGGTCAGATAGCCGGAGTTCGCAGTCTTCAGCGCCGTATCGGCCAGACCTTTACGGGCACCGTGGGTGGAGTTGAAATACTCCAGAACCGACAGGCCTTCCTTGAAGTTCGCGATGATCGGCTGCTCGATGATTTCACCGGACGGCTTCGCCATCAGGCCACGCATACCGGCAAGCTGACGCATCTGGGCCGGAGACCCACGCGCACCGGAATGGCTCATCATCCACACGGAATTGATGGGACGCCCGAGTTCCTGCTTGGAAATCTCTTTCATCATCGCGCCCGCCACCTCATCGGTGCAGCGCGACCAGGCATCGACCACCTTGTTATAGCGTTCGCCAGCGGTGATCAGACCATCCTGATACTGCTGTTCGAACTCTTTGACTTCGCCGGCAGTCTTTTCGATCATCTCCTGCTTTTCCGCCGGGATGATCAGATCATCCTTGCCAAAGGAAATGCCGGCCTTCGCGGCCTGACCGAAACCGAGGCCCATCAGACGATCGGCGAAGATCACGCACTCTTTCTGGCCGCAATGGCGATAAACCGCGTCGATCACGTCGGAGACGTTCTTCTTGGTCAACTGCTTGTTGATCAGCGCAAAAGGCACGTTGGGATGGCGCGGCAGAATCTGGGCGATCAGCATGCGGCCCGGAGTGGTCACCACGCGCACGCGGATCGGGTTGCCCTGATCGTCTACCGTGTGCAGACGCGCACGGATCTTGGTATGAAGGGTCACGGTTCTGGCATGCAGCGCCGCCTCGATTTCGCCAAGCGTGCCGAAAGCCTGCGCCTTGTCATCCGGCGTGTTCCGGAACTCCGGCGTTTCCAGCGACAGATAGTACAGACCGAGCACGATATCCTGGCTCGGCACGATGATCGGCTTGCCGTTGGCAGGGCTGAGGATGTTGTTAGTGGACATCATCAGCACGCGCGCTTCCAGCTGAGCCTCAAGGCTCAGCGGCACGTGCACGGCCATCTGGTCACCGTCGAAGTCGGCATTGAAAGCGGTGGTCACCAGAGGGTGCAGCTGGATCGCCTTGCCTTCGATCAGCACCGGCTCGAACGCTTGAATACCCAGACGATGCAGGGTTGGCGCACGGTTCAACATGACCGGATGCTCGCGGATCACCTCTTCGAGGATATCCCACACTTCCGGACGCTCTTTTTCCACCATGCGCTTGGCAGCCTTGATGGTGGTGGCGTGACCGTATTTTTCCAGCTTCGAGTAGATGAACGGCTTGAACAGCTCCAGAGCCATCTTCTTCGGCAGACCGCACTGATGGAGCTTCATCTCCGGCCCCACGACAATCACCGAACGGCCGGAATAGTCGACGCGCTTGCCGAGCAGGTTCTGACGGAACCGGCCCTGCTTGCCCTTCAGCATATCGGACAGCGACTTCAGCGGACGCTTATTGGCACCCGTAATGGCGCGGCCGCGACGACCGTTATCGAACAGCGCATCCACGCTTTCCTGCAACATGCGCTTTTCATTGCGGACGATGATGTCCGGCGCGCGCAGTTCGATCAGGCGCTTCAGGCGGTTATTACGGTTGATGACACGGCGATACAGGTCGTTCAGGTCAGAGGTTGCGAAGCGACCTCCATCCAGTGGCACCAGCGGACGCAGTTCCGGTGGAATCACCGGCACCACATCCAGAATCATCCATTCCGGCTTGGCACCGCTTTCCGCAAAAGCCTCGATCAGCTTGAGGCGCTTGACCAGCTTCTTGCGCTTGGTTTCGGAGGTCGTCTCTTTCAGCTCGGCGCGCAGGCGCACCTTATCCTCGTCGATATCGATCCCTTCCAGAACCGACTTGATCGCCTCGGCTCCGATCCCGGCGCGGAACGCATCATCGCCGAACTCGTCCTGTTTGTTCAGCAACTGCTCTTCGGTCAGAAGCTGATGCAGCTTCAGATCGGTCAGACCGGGTTCGAGAACGACGTAGTTCTCGAAATACAGGATCTTTTCCAGCTCTTTCAGAGTCAGATCAACCATCAGGCCGATACGGCTGGGCAGGCTTTTGAGGAACCAGATATGAGCAACCGGGGAGGCCAGCTCGATATGGCCCATACGCTCGCGGCGCACCTTGGCGAGCGTCACTTCAACGCCGCACTTCTCGCACACAATGCCGCGGAACTTCATCCGCTTGTACTTGCCGCACAGGCATTCATAGTCCTTGATCGGACCGAAAATCCGTGCACAGAACAGCCCGTCCCGCTCCGGCTTGAAGGTGCGGTAGTTGATCGTTTCCGGCTTCTTGATTTCGCCATAGGACCAGGAGCGAATCTGCTCCGGGCTGGCCATCTGAATCTTGATCTGGTCGAAGCTCAGCGACTGGCCGCCCTGACCCAGGATCTTCATCAGCTCGTTCATACGGTCACCTCATGAGAGAGGATAGACAGGGATCAATCCCCGCATCCTGGTCCGGAGAGGCGGAAGCCCCTCCGGAACATCCATTAATCAGGCAGAGCGGTTTTCAAGATCGACATTCAGACCCAGTGACTTCAACTCCTTCATCAGAACGTTGAAGCTTTCCGGGATACCGGCCTCGAAGCTATCCTGGTCACGCACGATCGCCTCATACACCTTGGTGCGGCCGGACACGTCATCGGACTTCACCGTCAACATTTCCTGCAGGGTGTAGGCGGCGCCGTAGGCTTCCAGCGCCCACACTTCCATTTCACCGAAGCGCTGGCCACCGAACTGCGCCTTACCACCCAGCGGCTGCTGGGTCACAAGGCTGTAGGGACCGATCGAACGGGCATGGATCTTGTCGTCAACCAGATGGTGCAGCTTCAGCATATAGATATAGCCGACTGTCACCTTACGTTCGAACGGCTCACCGGTACGACCATCCGTCAGGACCACCTGACCGGAGGTATCAAGACCAGCCCGGCTCAGCATGTTTTCAATATCTGACGGACGGGCGCCATCGAAAACCGGAGTTGCAATCGGCACGCCCTTGCGCAGGTTCTCCGCCAGTTCGATCAACTGGTCGTTGTTCATATCGGCAATGATGTCGTTATAGACGTTGTCGCCGTATATCTCCCGCAGGCGGGACAACAGCTCATCCCGTTGCTGACCATTGCGGCGATAGTCTTCCACCAGCTCACCGATCTGACGACCGAGATTGGCGCAGGCCCAGCCCAGATGGGTCTCCAGAATCTGACCCACATTCATACGGCTCGGTACGCCCAGCGGGTTCAGCACGAGATCGACCGGGGTGCCATCCTCCAGGAACGGCATATCCTCGACCGGAACCACGCGGCTGACCACACCCTTATTGCCGTGACGGCCTGCCATCTTGTCACCCGGCTGAAGCTTGCGCTTCACGGCCACGAAGACCTTGACCATCTTCATCACGCCCGGCGGCAGTTCATCACCACGCTGAAGCTTCTCGACCTTGCCTTCGAAACGGGCCTGAATTTTGGCCACGGCGGCGTCGAACTCACGCTTCAGCAATTCGATGTCGGCGACCACCGCATCATCCTGCACGGAGATGTTGCGCCATGCGCCACGAGGATGCTCGGCCAGAACCTCATCGGTGATGATTGTCCCAGCCTTGATGCCCTTGAAGCCACCAGAAGCCGGATGGCCCAGCAGCTTCTCACGCAGACGGTTCAGGAATGCGCGCTCCTGAATGCCGCGCTCGTCATCGCGGTCCTTGGCCAAACGTTCGATCTCGGCGCGCTCGATCGCCATGGCGCGCTCATCCTTGTCGACGCCTCGACGGCTGAACACACGCACATCCACGATGGTGCCGGTCGTGCCGGGCGGCAGCTTCAACGAGGTGTCGCGTACGTCACTCGCCTTCTCGCCGAAAATGGCGCGCAGCAGTTTTTCTTCCGGCGTCATCGGGCTTTCGCCCTTCGGTGTAACCTTACCGACCAGAATATCGCCCGGATTTACCTCTGCACCGATATAGACGATACCGGCTTCGTCGAGGTTGCGCAGAGCTTCTTCACCCACATTCGGAATGTCGCGTGTGATTTCTTCCTGACCCAGCTTGGTGTCACGGGCCATCACTTCGAATTCCTCGATATGGATCGAGGTAAAGACGTCATCCCGCGCGATCCGCTCGCTGATCAGGATGGAGTCCTCGAAGTTGTAGCCGTTCCATGGCATGAACGCGCAGAGCACGTTACGGCCAAGCGCCAGTTCACCCAGCTCCGTCGACGGACCATCCGCGATGATATCGCCGGAAATCACGTGATCCCCAACCTTGACCAGCGGACGCTGGTTGATGCAGGTGCTCTGGTTGGAGCGCATAAACTTGCGTAGACGATAAATATCGACGCCCTGAGTTGCTCCATCCTCGCCGCTGGCACGGACCACAATGCGGGCACCGTCGATCTGATCGACCACACCGGCACGGCGGGCAACGATGGTAGCGCCAGAGTCACGCGCCACAGCAGCTTCCATGCCGGTGCCGACCAGCGGCGCATCGGCGCGAATCAGCGGCACGGCCTGACGCTGCATGTTCGAGCCCATCAGCGCGCGGTTGGCGTCGTCGTTCTCAAGGAACGGGATCAGCGCCGCAGCCACGGAAACGAGCTGCTTCGGCGAAACGTCCATCGAGGTCACGTCTTCCGGCTTCACCAGACGGAAATCGCCCTGGCGACGCACGGAGATCAGTTCCTCGGTCAGCTTGCCTGTGCTGTCACGCGGTGCATCGGCCTGCGCCACCACCAGACGATCTTCTTCCATAGCTGAAAGATAGCGCCATTGATCGCTGACCTTGCCATCCTCCACCATGCGGTACGGCGTTTCGATGAAGCCATACTTGTTAACCTTGGCATAGGTGGCCAGCGAGTTGATCAGACCGATATTCGGGCCTTCCGGCGTTTCAATCGGGCAGATACGGCCATAATGGGTCGGGTGAACGTCACGGACCTCGAAGCCTGCACGCTCACGGGTCAGACCGCCCGGACCAAGCGCGGAGAGGCGACGCTTATGCGTCACTTCAGAGAGCGGATTGGTCTGGTCCATGAACTGGCTGAGCTGCGAGGAGCCGAAGAACTCACGCACCGCAGCGGCAGCCGGCTTCGCATTGATCAGATCATGCGGCATGACCGTGTCGATATCGACCGAGCCCATGCGCTCGCGGATCGCCCGCTCCATCCGTAGCAGGCCAAGACGATACTGATTTTCCATCAGCTCGCCGACGGAACGCACGCGACGATTGCCGAGATTGTCGATATCGTCGATCGCGCCACGACCATCCTTCAGATCGCACAGGATCTTGACGGTGCGAAGGATATCTTCCTTGCGCAGGGTGCGGACAGTATCCGGAGCATCCACGCCCAGACGCATGTTCATCTTCACACGACCGACCGAGGACAGGTCATACCGGTCCATATCGAAGAACAGGCCACGGAACAGGGCTTCCGCCGTTTCCGGGGTCGGCGGCTCACCGGGGCGCATCACGCGATAGATGTCGATCAGCGCATCATCACGAGTAGAGTTTTTATCGATCGCCAGAGTATTGCGAATCCATGGACCAGTGGTCTGGTCGATCGCCAAAGTCGGCAGGCTTGTGACGCCCAGAGTCTCCAGAGCGGCCAGACGAGCCTCGGTCAGTTCTTCGCCTGCTTCGGCATAAATTTCGCCGGTCTGCTCGTTAACCAGATCCTCGGCCATATAACGACCCAGCAGATCGGCGCGGCCAACCAGAACAGTCTTGGCCTGCTCGGCGATCTTGCGGGCGCTGCGGGCCGTCAGCTTGGTGCCGGCCTCGGCCACGACCGTGCCGGTATCGGCATCAATCAGGGCTTCGGCCAGAGTAATGCCACGGAACGCTTCCGGATCGAAAGGACGGGCCCAGCCCTTCGGCGTGCTGGTGAACACAACCTGCGTATAGAAATAGGACAGGATTTCCTCGGCGGTCATGCCATGGATTTCGGGCAGATCCTGCGGATCGATACCGGAAGCGATTGCCGCTTCAGTCCGCTGGCCTTCCAGCGCATAGAGCAGCGTGGTGACAGGCAGCTTGCGACGACGGTCGATGCGGACGTAGACCAGATCCTTGCTGTCGAATTCAAAATCGAGCCATGAGCCACGATAGGGAATAACGCGCGCGGCAAACAGGAATTTGCCGCTTGAGTGGGTCTTGCCCTTGTCGTGATCGAAGAACACGCCGGGAGAGCGGTGCATCTGGCTAACGATGACGCGCTCGGTACCATTGATGATGAAGGTGCCATTATCGGTCATGAGCGGCATATCGCCCATATAAACCGGCTGCTCCTTGATGTCGCGGATAGAGCGGGAACCGGTATCTTCGTCCACATCCCACACGATCAGACGGAGAATGACCTTCAGGGGAGCGGCAAAGGTCATGCCGCGCTGAATGCATTCCTCAACATCGTATTTCGGCTCTTCCAACTCGTAATTGACGAATTCCAGACGGCCACGACCCGCGAAATCGTCAATCGGAAAGACGGAACGAAAAACTTCCTGCAAGCCCGTCGGCGTCCGGTTATCCGGATGCACGTTCATCTGGAGGAACGCTTCATAACTGGCGCGCTGCACATCAATCAGATTGGGCATCGGCACAACATCGCCAATACGGGCGAAATTTTTGCGTATGCGCTTGCGGCCGGTGAAAGATTTGCTGTCCCGCTGGGTGATTGCGTTCATGCCCTGCCCTTAGATCCCGAAATCTCACTCCGCCGGGTCCGCAGCGAAGGAGGATACCTTCACCCGATAGTCCGGCGTCAAGCCCGGCCAATAACGTCGCCCTGAATCTTCCCATGGCCGCCCGGGAAGAGGCGTTTGCAAACAGAGCTCTGCCGAACCCCGATGCGACAGAAACAGCCGGACTATCCGGCTGCAACGACCGATGGGGCGGAAATGATATACATTTCCGCCCACACCGTATTCAACATCCAGGGCAAACCCCGGAAACGGCCTTATTTGATCTCGACAGCGGCGCCCTGCTCTTCCAGCACCTTCTTGATCTTCTCGGCTTCGTCCTTGTTCACGCCTTCCTTCACGGTCTTCGGCGCGCCTTCGACCAGATCCTTGGCTTCCTTCAGGCCCAGACCGGTGATGGTGCGGATTTCCTTGATGACGTTGATCTTCTTGTCACCGGCCTTCGCCAGGATGACAGTGAATTCGGTCTGCTCTTCAGCCGGAGCAGCAGCAGCGCCAGCAGCCGGGGCAGCAGCCACGGCAACCGGAGCGGCGGCGGAGACGCCCCACTTTTCTTCCAACAGCTTGGACAGCTCAGCCGCCTCGAGGACGGTCAGGCTGGACAGCTGCTCAACCAGGTTTGACAGATCAGCCATTTGTTTATGCCTTTAGTTTAGTCGTTGTTCCGGTCCGTTCAAGCCTTTGCCTGAACAGTTGATCACTTTTCCGATGAGAATCGGGCCGATCAGGCCGCCTCTTCCTTCTTGGAATAAGCCCCGAAGACCCGTGCCAGCTGGCCAGCCGGTGCCTGGAGGACGCCAGCGATACGCGTCGCAGGGGTCGAGATGAGCCCCACGAGCTGCGCACGCAGCGTGTCCAGAGACGGCAGATCGGCAAGCGCCTTGACGCCGGACGCATCAAGCGTCTGGCTGCCAAGAGAACCGCCGAGAATAGCCAGCTTGTCATTGGTCTTGGCGAAGTCGACGACAACCTTTGCTGCAGCGACTGGATCCTCAGACCACGCAAGCGCGGTCGGACCTTTCAGCAGCGGCTTGATGCCTTCGAACTGGGACCCTTCCAGGGCGAGGTTGGCCAGACGGTTCTTGGCGACCTTGTAATTCGCACCTGCCGCCCTGACCCGCCGACGCAGCTCGGTCACCTCTGCCACCGTCAGACCCTTGTTCTGGGTGACGACAACAATCGAGGTTTCCGCGAACACGGCGGCGAGGGAGGCAACGAATTCTCGCTTCTCCGTACGCTCCAACGCACTCACTCCTGTTCAATCCGGCAGGACCACCCCGCCGGATCAGTTACCCATGCATCCCCGCATCAACGGCGATGCATTCGCCTGTCCTTTATCCGGAACCGACATCAGAGGCAGAACATAGTCCCACCCAATGACCGACCCGTCTTCCACGCGCGGGTATTGCCTACGGCTTTTCCCTTTAAGCCAACCCGGATCATGATCCGACGCGGCACGTGTGGTCTTGGACAGGATATCGGGAAGCCTGAGCTTCCCTGCCCGCTCCGCCCGACAGATGCCAAGCGAAGCGTATTCCATTCAACCGGATGCTCTATCCGGTCAGGCCGTCAGGGACGATACATCCAGACGCATGCCAGGCCCCATGGAGGAGCTGAGCGCAGCTTTCTGAAGATAGGTTCCTTTCGCACCGGTCGGCTTCGCCTTTTGGATAGCGTCGACCAGAGCGCGGATGTTCTCGACCAGTTTGTCAGCGTCAAAGCTCGCCTTGCCAATACCGGCATGGATGATGCCGGCCTTTTCGGCACGGAACTCGATCTGACCGGACTTGGCCGCGGTGACTGCGCCCTTGACGTCCATGGTCACAGTGCCGAGCTTCGGGTTCGGCATCAAGCCGCGCGGGCCAAGGATTTTGCCCAGACGACCAACCAGAGCCATCATATCGGGGGTCGCAATGCAGCGATCGAACTCAATGGTGCCGTTCTGCACCAGCTCCGCCAGATCTTCAGCGCCGACCACATCGGCACCGGCAGCTTTCGCTTCCTCGGCCTTCGGGCCACGGGCAAACACGCCGACACGCAGGGTCTTGCCTGTGCCATTCGGCAGCGAGACCAGACCACGCACCATCTGGTCCGCGTGACGCGGATCAATGCCGAGATTCAGGGAGATTTCGATCGTCTCGTCGAACTTCGCACGGGCGTTGGTCTTCGCCAGCGCCACGGCCTCGGTCAACGGATAGAACTTTGTGCTGTCGACGGATGCGCGAGCCGCTTTCAGACGCTTGTTATGTACCATCGGATCAGCCCTCCACCACGGTCAGGCCCATGGATTTGGCGGAACCCGCCAGCATCCGGACGGCACCGTCAATATCGTTCGCGTTCATGTCCTGGAACTTGGTTTCCGCGATTTCACGCAACTGGGACATGGTCACACGGCCCACCGCAGCGCTCTTGCCAACCGTGGGAGACCCCTTCTGCACCTTTGCTGCCTTCAGCAGGAAATAGGTGTTCGGCGGAGTCTTGGTGATGAAGCTGAATGTGCGGTCAGCATAGGCAGTGATCACCACCGGAACCGGCATACCGGGTTCCATGGCCTGTGTGGCCGCATTGAATTCCTTGCAGAACTGCATGATGTTCAGGCCGCGCTGACCCAGCGCCGGGCCAACCGGCGGAGAGGGATTCGCCTTGCCCGCAGGGATCTGCAGCTTGACGTAGCCGACGATCTTTTTTGCCATAATCCTGGCTCCTGTTAGTCATCCAGGACCGTGGTTCACACGACCGCCTCACTCCGCACCAAAGCACGAAGAACCCACCAGCCCCGATCAGGGCCAGCGAGCGAGTGAACCGGTCTCCCACGTTCCGATTGAGCAGGCGCCTTTAGCGGATCACATCCGGCCTGTCCAGCATCATAGCACGCCAGACACGCGCACCCGCCCCGCGTTCGATGGGTAACTCCCCTCAATGTCGCCACCAACCAAAATAAACTAAATAAAAAAATAAATTATCTTTTTACAAACCATAAATTTTATGAATTTAAATCATTAAACCAAATTTCTCCCAAATATGCCAATTCATTTCCAAATATACGATAAATCTTTTGATTTTATCGAAATCATCCTGCATATTACTGTAAAGTATATTTACATATAAATTAATTACATGGATTCATCTATTGTCACAGTTAATCATCAGTTCAGGCCAGACCTCATCGGGTATTGTCGTTGACCAATCCGGCAGCATCAGCCAGCTCGCGGTTGAAAACGGAGGTATTGCGATTGGCACAATAGTCCAACCACGCGTTACCATTTACACAGAATCGGGTGGCATCACGTCCAACAGTCAGATTGGAACATGGGGTGCCAGCCTGATTTTCAGTGGTGGCATTGACCGCAATGCAACCGTATCCGGTTTTGCAGCAGCATTATCTATCTTGGAGGGTGGCGCAGCGAATAGAACCATCATTGATGGAGGCGCCAGAATGTATGTCTATGGCTACGCCTCTGAGGCAAGCATAGTTTCTGGCACCGTCGATGTCAGCCAAGGCGGCAGCCTGGACGGCGCTGACTTGATTGCAGGCACTGTCAATGTTTCCAGGGGTGGAGTTGCCACCTCCACCGTCATTCATAACGGTGCAATAGAGCATGTTTACACGGGTGGAACAGCGGTCAGCGCAGTCATCAGTCGTGGCGGTTCCCTGGTTATTGATTCAGGTGGGACTATTGATGGCGCAACCAGCATCGTCAGCGGACATCTGACCCTTAACAATCAGGCTGCTCTGGCAAGCGGGTTCTATATTTCAGATTTTGATTCTTCCGACGTCATCGACATCAATAATCTGCAATTCTCATCAGGCAATACATCTGTCACTTATACATCCGGCAACAATCCAACCGCCACCATAACAAATGGCACAGATCGCTTTACGCTCGCCCTAAGGGCCACTCTGAGCGGCACAGAAAAGCTGAAAACAATTGCGGATTCCGACGGTTCAACACTTCTCGTCATACGGGGGAATACCGTTTCTGTGGGCAACAATACGGTCTCAAGCGGATTGTTGCTGAAAAATGACACTAGCGCCGATTATCTCAACGGTATCGTTATGGGAGGCGGCATCGCCTCCGCCACACAGGTTCAAAGTGGAAGCCTGCTGACTGTCCAATATGGCGGACAAGCGATCAGCACCGTTCTGGCGCAAGGAGGCGCGCTCGACAATTACGGTGCTACATCCGGCACAATTGTCTCTGACAGCAGCACAGAAACCATTGAAGGGCCAGGCTTTCATTCGCTCTACAGCCCTATTGCCATCAGCACGATGGTCCAATCAGGTGGTTCCCAGATTGTTCATGGCACTGCGTCCAGCACTCAGATTGAAAACGGAGGCAGCCAAAGCGTCATAGGGCCATCGGCCATTGCACAAAACACCATTATCAGCAGTGGCGGCATTCTTCAGGCCGGCGGAGTTGCCATATGGTCCAGCGGAGGCATTACCAGCGGAACACAGGTTCTGAATGGCGGAATAGAACGCATTTACGGACCATACAGCACGTCAATCCCTGCCTCTTACGGTGCCTACGCAACAATCGTCAGCAGTGGCGGCATTCAGGAAATTCGTGGCGGAGGCACGGCTTTTAACACCACCGTTTTGGATGGCGGGGTGCAGCACGTCATGTATGATTCCAGCTGGCGTGTCGGCGGCATAGTATCGGGCACCGTGATCAGCGGGGCAGGAACTCTGATTGTTGATTCAGGAGCCAAGATAAAGGGAGCTATCGGCCTTTCTGGAACCGGATCCAAAATCGTTCTGAACAGTACAGACAGCTATTCTTCCTTCCTGAGCATATACGGATTCTCCGAGGGAGACAGCATTGATTTCAATAATATTTCCTACTCTTCCAATGCTCAGATCAGTTACAACTCAGGTGAGTTGATTGTTTCCGCTTCCGGCATTCAATACACCCTGCTTCTATCGCAGCCGCAGACAGATCCCGGCTGGCAATTTGTTTCTTATGCGGACCAAACAGATGGCAGCACACTGATCAAAGCTCTGAACCGTTATTATTATACGAGCTCTGGCGAAGTACTGAGCAATTTTACTCTGGGCGCCGATCTTTCCACGTCTGCCACGCAGCTTTTTGCCGCACAGAACAGCATAGTTCAGTTCACCTATATTTCCAGCGGTGGCATTGCCCATATCAGTAATGGTGCATCAACGAACAGTAACGTTATTCTTTCTGGTGGCAGCCAGATTATTGAAGCCGGAGCGTATGCAATATCGTCCCAGGTTTCTGCCGGCGGTATACAGAGTGTTACCGGAATCGCATCTAATACACAGCTCTATGGAGCGGAAACGGTTTCGGGTTCTTCATTGGATGCTGCTATTTTCAATAGTGGTGTACAAATTGTTGCCAACGGTGGCTCCGTAGAAAACACTCTTGTTCAAAGTGGTGGTCTCCAAACACTATCAGAAGGGGGAACCGCTACCAGCGTTTCCATTATAGATGGAGGCAGCCAGATTGTTCTTTCCGGTGGCTCATCATTCTTCACAACAATAAGCGAGGGCGGCCATCTGATTATCTCTTCAGGTGGGCTGGCTTCAACCACGACAATATCAGGCAGCGGGACCATTGAAGTCGCCAGCGGCGGTCTGTTAAGCGATACGGTTTATATGGCAGGCTCAGGCAGCCTGCTGAAAATAGATGCGCCTTCCTCTCTCGCCGCCAATCCGCTCATTAACGGGTTTGATGAAGGGGACAGGCTCGACCTTGGCTCTATCAATGCGACTGCGGCCGGAACACTCGTTTCTATCGATTCCACATCGGCCAACAACGATAATATCAGTTATCTGTCCGTCACCAGCGGTCAGGATACGTACCGGCTGCGCCTGTCCGGTGATTATACAGGCTGGGGCGTATCATCATCATCTGATGCTCAGGACCAGTCTCTTTTGCTGACGGCCCGTCGTCTTGGAATTATCGTGACGTCTGCCGCTGACAGCCTGTCTATCGGTGGCAGCAACCCACAGAATTATATGTGGGTTATGGGACAGAGCTGGAGCGGCAATACACAGTACACAGGCTTTGCAACCAGCAGCACTGTTGGAGCCAATGGTGTACAGCTTGTTCTTGGTTATGCCGGCCAGACAGATATTTCCAGCGGGGGAACGCAACGTGTTTCCGCAGGCGGAAGAGCCGCTGCCTCCATTATTCATAGTGGTGGTCTGCAATATGTCTATCAAGGTGGTGTTGCATCGAACTCGGTCATCGATGGAGCGGGTACGCTGACCATCCAGAATGGCGGCACACTTTCTGGAACCCTGACCATGAGCGGAACAGGGGCAAGGCTTGAGATTGCATCCCCCACAGCTCTGGCATCAGGCGCGCAGATCAATGGCTTCAGCAATGGCGACATCATCGACCTGAATTCACTTCGATACATGCAGGGCAGCAGAACGGTTTCTTATGATAATACCAGTCATTTGCTGACCATTTCCGGATCAGGACAAGCTTATCACCTCAAATTACAGGGTGATTACAGCGGCTGGGCCTTCAGCCAGACACAGGATAGCGGAGATGGAAGCACCCTGATCACCGGCCGTCAGGAAAATATCATTGTATCGTCAGGGATCACCTCCAGCAGCGTGTTGCTTGATACAAGTACGGTTTCATCGATGCTTGTGATGAACGGGGGGATCGCCAGCGGGACCACTGTCAATAGCGGAGGCATGCAGATAATCTCCTCCGGTGGCACAGCGGCCAATACGATTGTTTCCGGCAACGGAACCCTGATCGTCTCTTCAGGCGGCCATCTGTCCGGAACGATTGATATGGAGGGTACAGGCGGCCTGCTTCAAATCAATGATCCGGCGGCCAGTCAGAATGCAATCATCCAGGGCTTTTCCAATGGTGATTACATTGACCTCAACACCCTGTCCTATACCAGCGCCGTGTCAGCAACGATTGATAGCGCAACAGATCGTTTGACGGTCACCGACGGCACGACATCCTATACTCTGCAACTGACAGGCAATTATGCTGCCAAACGGGTTGCCGTGATCCAGGATTCCGACGGCTCATCCAAACTTGCTATCGAGGATTCACTGACACCAACAATCACAGGCTTTAATTCCAGCCAGTCCGGCACAGATCAGGTTCCGCTGTCCATTCTGTCGGGCGTGACCGTCTCCCAGCAGAGTGGAGAAGGTATAACAGCAACGGTCACCATCACTGGTGCCAGTGGCACATTTACTGACCCAAGCCTTTATGGAACTGTCAGCGCTGACGGGAAAACCTTTACTATTTCCGGCAGCCCGGCCCATGTCACCAACATTCTGAATACGCTTACATTCACACAGACAGCAGGGCAGGCTGCAACCGGGCAGGTTTCAACCTCAACAATTAACCTGAATGTGACGAATAACGCAGGCACGACATCCCGCAACGGAACAATCGCCTTGAAATCCGCTTTGCTGCCATTTGCAGATCAATTTTTTACTGCAGTGGATCCCAATACCATTATCACGGCCACAGCAACACTGGGAGCCAATGCTGAAGGAATCTACAGCCATCTGGGCAACGGCACGCTGAGCGCTGATGGAAAAACCTATACTGTTACCGGGACCGTCAGTCAGGTTTCGACAGCCCTTCAACAGCTTGCCTTCTCACCTCTTCATCCTGAAACCGTTTCGCTTTCTCCCCAGATTCAGACATCTGCGTCCGCGCCTATTACAATTCAGAACAACACATCTACTCCCCGCCTGCTGGTGGGGGGCGCTTCCCGTGATCTCATTATGGGAGGCAGTGGAGCGGATACGCTGGTCAGCGGACCAAACGGCGGTACACTGACTGCAGGTGGGCACGGGTCGCAGCTTGTTGGTGGAGGCGGAAGTACAAATTTTGTCGATAATGTTGGCAATACCACAATTTATGGCGGCCAGGGACAGGATACGATTGAAGCTCTTGGAGCAGGCAGCAAAATCCTGACCGGTCAAGCGGGTAGCCAAGTACAGCTCATCGGGGATGGCAATCTGGCCTGGAGCCAGGGTAAGGATACAATTTACGCGGCTGGTGCTGCCAATACCGTCGTTGGCAGCAATGCCGGCGTCTTTATGACGGCCAACAACTCTACGACTTTCATCAATGGAACAGGTGCCAGCACTATCGTAGGCAATATCCAGTCGATAGGTACATCAACACTGTTCGGCGGAACCGGTGATCTGACATATTATGCTGGCAATGCCCGCGCTCTGGTCATTCTGGATTCCGGCAATGCAACTGTTGCCACGGGAGCTGCCAACACGACCGTCTTTAATGGTAGGGGTCACCTGCTTTATTTTGGCAATACAGGCTACCCAGATACGTCCGATACGATCGAAGGTGGCACAGGCAATATAACCGTATGGAGTGGCCAGAATGGATATTTCAAGGGAGGCACCGCAGGTTCCAATCTTATCCAGGCAGGCAATAACTCAACAGTCACTGGTGGCGGCAACGGAGATGTTCTGACATCACGGGGCCAAAACAATATCCTGATTGCCGGCAGTGGTCAGGAGACACTGGACGGATCGCAAGGTTCCGGAACAATCATGTATGCTGGAACCGGCGATAACACGCTGATCGGCAATGCAAGCCAGGCTAATGCAGCTGTTGATCTGTTTGTTCTGAATGCGGGCCAGGCCGGTGCGCATTACACAATCCAGAATTTCCATACCTGGGAAGATCGCATTGTGCTGAACGGTTACGGGTCAGCAGATATTGATTCTGCCTTTACCAACGCCATCAATACATCTGCAGGCAAGGTATTTACCCTATCCGATCAAAGCACAATCACGCTTCTGGATGTGAAAACCATTGAAAGAAGCGCCTTTGGTTAACGCCTTTTTGTATTCTGCTTTTATCAGCCATTAAAAAAAGCGGCCCGATTTTCAGTCGGGCCGCTTTTGCTTTTTCATTACATCCCACCGGGATAATTCGGGCCTCCACCACCCTCTGGCACGGCCCAGTCTATATTCTGATCTGGATCCTTGATGTCGCATGTTTTGCAGTGCACGCAGTTCTGCGCATTGATTCTCAGAGCCGGGCGCCCATCCTCCGCCTGTTCTACCTCATAGACACCCGCCGGGCAGTAGCGGCTCTCTGGTGCACGGAAAATATCCCAGTTAAGCGACTTCCAGAGTCCGGGATCACGCAGGCGCAGATGAACCGGCTGCTGTTCCTCATGATTGGTTCCACTGAGATAAACCGAGGACAGGCGGTCAAATGTCAGTACGCCATCAGGTTTGGGGTAGTCGATCCTTTGCACCTGCTCCGCCGGGCGCAATGTCTTGTGGTCCGGGTGCTGATGATGAAGCGTCCATGGCGCGCGCCCCTTGAAAAGCACTGTATCCACTGCCGAATACAGAAAACCGCCAATATTGCCGAACCGCGAGAAGCTGGGGCGGATATTCCGGGACGCCGACAGTTCCTCCCACACCCAGCTTTCCCTGATCTTGTCGGTGTAGCTGACCGGCTCTGCTGCGCGATCGGCAATGAAGGCATCGGCAATCGCCTCCGCTGCCAAAACCCCTGATTTCATCGCCGTATGCGTGCCCTTGATCTTTGGCACGTTCAGGAAACCTGCCGCATCTCCGACCAGCAATCCACCTGGGAAAGTCAGCTTCGGGATCGATTGCAGGCCACCTTCGCTGAGTGCACGCGCACCATAGGAGATGCGACGCCCCCCTTCGAAATGCGTTCGCATTTTGGGATGGGCTTTCAGCCGCTGCATCTCATCAAACGGGGAAAGCCACGGGTTGGCGTAATCCAGACCGACGACAAAACCGTAGGAGACCAGATTATCGCCGAAATGATACAGGAATGAGCCGCCATAGGTGGCGCTGTCCATCGGCCAGCCCATCGTATGCACGATAAGCCCGGGACGATGGTTTTCTTTCGGGATTTCCCATAGCTCCTTGATGCCGATCCCGTAGGTCTGCGGGTCCACCCCATCCCTCAGGTTGAAACGCTGCATCAGCTTCTTGCTGAGCGACCCCCGGCAGCCTTCCGCGAAAATCGTGTAGGTGGCGCGCAGTTCCATCCCCGGCTGGAAATTCGGACCGGGATGACCATCCCGTCCCACGCCCATATCACCGGTTATCACACCGGTAATGCGGCCTTCTTCCTCAATCAGCCCTGCCGCTGCGAAACCGGGGTAAATCTCCACCCCCAGCGCCTCGGCCTGCTCTCCGAGCCAGCGCACAAAATTACCCAGACTGACGATGTAATTTCCTTCATTATGCATCTGTGGTGGGGTTGGCAGCCGGAATCCCCCCGTTTCGGTCAGATACATCATCCGATCTTCCGAAGCAGCCGTGTGCAGCGGAGCCCCTTTTTCGCGCCAGTCGGGGATCAGTTCGTCCAGCGCCCGCGGCTCAATCACCGCACCAGAGAGGATATGTGCCCCGACCTCACTGCCCTTTTCCACCACGCATACGGTGAGATCAGAGGATAACTGCTTCAGCCGGATCGCCGCTGAAAGGCCCGCAGGACCGGCACCGACAATCACCACGTCGAAATCCATCGACTCCCGCTCGATTCCTTCCAGCATGTCAGGATCGGAACAAAGGGATTCGTTGTGTTGGCTCATGCTTATTCTCTCCGGCCGCCCCGCCGCGGCAATGGTCCGAACGCATCGGGCAAGAGGCGCGTTCTAACGAAAAAAACCGGAGATACCAGTGCCTCCTGCTCCCAGTAAGCAACAGAATGCATGGATACCCTTTCTCAAACCATGCATAAAATACTATCTTAAATAGTTATTAAGATTGACACACGTACAGTATATGATATTTAATCAGAAATCACACCTGTTTGCACATCAGAAAACAATCAGCCGGAAAATAGGCGGGAGGCTTCATGTCTGAGTCCGTTTTCACAAGACCAGCCAAAGCGGTGTCCGCCTTTCCGTCCTGGTCCAGCCTGCGGGACACACTGAGCCGACGCTTTCAGGGGGGACGGCGGTATGTTTCTCTCCTTCTGCTTCTAGCGATCTGGCAGGCGGGATCGAGCTTCGGACTGATCTCCACCCGGACCATCGCGGCGCCATTCACCATTCTGGCAACTTTCCGGGATTTACTGATTGATGGCGAGCTGATCGGCCATATGTCGGTCTCCCTGCTGCGCGTCAGTGCCGGGCTGGTGATCGGGATCGGTGCCGGCACGGTGCTGGCGCTGGTGGCCGGTCTGACCCGCCTGGGGGAGGAAATCGTCGATACCCCGATGCAGATGGTGCGCGTGCTGCCTCATCTGGCGCTGGTGCCTTTGTTCATCCTCTGGTTTGGGATCGGGGAAACACCCAAGGTGCTTCTGGTCGCGCTGGGGGCAGTGTTTCCGGTCTATCTGAATCTGTTCGCAGGCATCCGCAGTGTGGATCGCAAGTTACTGGAAGCTGGGCGTACGCTGGGGCTGAGCCGCCGTGAAACCATCACCGCTATCGTCCTGCCGGGGGCGCTTCCGCATTTTCTGACCGGTCTACGCTATGCCGTGGGCATTGGCTGGCTGAGTCTGGTGGTGGCCGAGCAGGTCAATGCCGACAGTGGGATCGGCTTCATGATGATTGATGCCCGGGAATTCCTGCGTACCGACATCATTATCGTGGGGCTGCTGGTTTATGCGCTGCTGGGGCTGATTGCTGATCAGGCTGTACGATGGATTGAGGCCCGCGCCCTGCGCTGGCGTCCAGTAGGGCTTGGAGCATAAGCCATGACACAAACACCCGTCGTTTCCCTGCAGAAGGTACACCAGCAGTTCGGCAGCACAACCATCTTATCCGGGTTGAGTCTTGATATCGCGCCGGGAGAATTCGTGGCCCTGCTGGGCCGCAGCGGCTCTGGCAAAACGACTCTGCTGCGCCTTCTTTCCGGACTGGATACACCATCACAGGGCCATCTGCGCCTGCCGGAACGCAGGGCGGTGGTGTTTCAGGAACCCCGGTTGCTGCCCTGGAAGAATGTGTGGCGCAACGTCGTGCTCGGCGTAAAGGACCGCCCCACCCGCGACCATGCCGTGGAGGCCCTGCGCGAAGTTGAACTGGCGCACCGCGCTGACGCCTGGCCATTGACCCTGTCGGGCGGAGAAGCCCAACGGGCTGGGCTGGCGCGTGCACTGGTCCGCTCGCCGGAACTCCTGCTGCTTGATGAACCTTTCGCGGCGCTTGATGCCCTGACCAGATTGCGGATGCAGAGCCTGGTGGCGCGGTTATGGGAGGTTCACCGTACGGCGGTACTGCTTGTGACACATGATGTCGACGAGGCGCTGTTGCTCGCGGACCGTGTCGTGGTGCTGGAGCACGGGCGGATTGCCGCCGAACGAACGATCTCAATTCCCCGCCCACGCCGTCCCGGCGATGCGGCATTTGCAAGCCTGCGCCTGGAATTGCTGGGATTGCTGGGAGTCAAGGAAGCTCTGGCGGCAGCGTGAGTTGCCATTATGGTCCGAGTGCTTTCATGATCGTCCGCTACAATAGAAAGCGGCAGGACAATCATGCCCGACGACAGTCACGATCAAGCCAATTCCAATCCCCTTCAGGGCATGGCACAGGGGGAAAAAACTGGGGGAAAAGCGCCTTACACGCTGGCAATCGATATTGGCGGGACAGGGCTGAAAGCCTCAGTACTGGACCGCGACGGCCAGATGGTCGTGCCGCGGGTCTGGGTGAAGACACCCTATCCCTGCCCGCCCGACATCATGCTGGAAGCGCTGGAAAAACTGGCGCAGCCTTTACCCGCTTACCAGCGTATTTCCATCGGATTTCCAGGCATGGTACGGGATGGCAAGGTTCTAACCGCCCCCCATTTCGACACCGGGACATGGAAGCACTTCCCGCTTGCCGAAAAACTGGGATCAGCGCTGCATGCTCCGGCAAGGCTGGCCAATGATGCCGATATTCAGGGGCTGGGCGTCATTCAGGGACACGGGCTTGAAATGGTGCTGACCCTCGGCACCGGCGCCGGAACCGCCCTGTTTATCAATGGCCGGCTTACTCCGCATCTGGAACTGGCTCACCATCCGGTTCACCGGAAGAAAACCTACAATGATTACGTTGGGCACGTCGCACTGGAAAAATCAGGCCAGAAGCGCTGGAACCGACATGTGCAAAAAGTGATCGATATTCTCTATGACCTCGTCTGCTACGATATGCTCTATATCGGAGGCGGCAACGCAAAAGAGGTCACTTTAGATCTGCCGGGCAATGTTCATATCGTTTCGAACGATGCAGGCATTACCGGCGGCATTGCCCTGTGGCGAAACGAGCATTCCGGCGTTTGATCCGTCATCGGACCTTCGGCGCAGACCATGATGATCTGCGCCGGGTTCAACCCGATAGAAGGATTTAGGCAACCCGCGCGAGGGGTGCCCCCTGCGCCGCCAGCTCGTACAAGTGTACATAATCACGCGCCATGCGGGCAGCAGTAAAACGCTCATCAAAGCAGGCGCGTACACCAGCGCGATCCATGCTTTCCACCTGACGCACCGCGACAACGGCTTCATCCATGCTGCTGATGATCATACCGCTTTTCCCATGCTGCATAACTTCCGGCACAGAGCCATTGCGCCAGGCGATCACCGGTGTTCCGCAGGCCATGGCCTCGATCATCACCAGACCGAACGGTTCCGGCCAGTCGATCGGGAACAGCAGCGCGGTGGCGTTACCGAGAAATTCGGTCTTCTGCTGCTCATTGATCTCACCGATATATTCAACCAGCGGATTGGCATCGACCATCGGCTTGATGACCGTATCCCAGTAATGCTGGTCGGCCTTGTCGACCTTGGCCGCAATCTTCAGCCGCACTCCGGCGCGGGTGGCGATCTCAATAGCCCGATCCGGGCCTTTTTCCGGGGAGATACGGCCCAGGAAGGCGAAATATCCGCCTTTTGGATTAGCCGAGAAAGGCAGCAGATCGGCGGGCAGGCCATGCAGGACTGTTCCCGCCCAATTGACCGGCGGCATTGGTGCCCGCTGGTTATCAGAGATGGAGACGACCGGGATTTCACTGAACATGCGATAAAAGCCGGGCAGATCCTTCAGATCCAGCCGTCCATGCAATGTCGTCAGTGTCCGGCTGGAGAAGGGACGCACCACCGGGAAATGGATCAGATCGGTATGAAAATGCAGCACGTCGAACTCGTGCGCCATCTGACGCACCTGCTCCAGCTGCATCGTATGCCAGGGCAGATCAAGCTTGACCTCCGGATTCAGCCGCAATGCGACATCGCAGGGGGAAACAAGGCGGGCCTTGGTAATCGAATCACCGCTGGCGAACAGCGTGACTTCGTGGCCCTGCGCCACCAGTTCCTCCGTCAGGAAGGAAACGATTCTTTCCGTACCCCCGTACAGCCTGGGGGGAACGCGCTCATACAAAGGTGAAATCTGCGCGATCTTCATGGACGATTATGATCCCTGGCTCTGTCTGGCACGCTGGCGGAATGAAATAGTTTGCGACGATGCGGGCTGCATCGGATCTGACGACCGCTATCATCTCATCTTTGTGGCAAGATAAGGGCAATGATAGCGACCCTTTGATGTCTATTGCTATCTTTAACCTTACCCTTGCGGCACAAGACGGGTTCGGAGACACTCGGGCCCATGAATGCTGAGCCTGCCCAACCCGTTTCTGCTGACTTAGAGGCGCCTGAGAATCGCTTCACACGTGCGCGTGAAGCGCGGCAGACCGAGATTGCCGAAGATTATGTGGAGCTGATCGCCGACCTGATCGCCCGCCATGGACAGGCCCGCACCATCGATATTGCCCGTGCACTGGGGGTGACCCATGTCACCGTGAACCGCACCATTGCCCGTCTGGCGCGGGATGGTCTGGTCAATAGCATGCCGTACCGCTCCATTCTGCTGACTCCGGCGGGAGAAGCGCTGGCACAACGTGCACGCCACCGGCATCAGATTGTGTTCCGCTTCCTGCGGATACTCGGCATCTCACCCGAAGTTGCATTACAGGATGCGGAAGGCATGGAACACCATGCCAGTGACGAGACTCTGGAAGCGTTCGCCGCCTGGACCAGACGGCTGGAACCGGGTCAGGACTGATCCGCAACACCCGGCCATAACCGCCATTCACGCGGGGCTGGGCAGCGCGCTTTATACTGGGATCGGCGTGGAGAATGTTGCTATAGGGTCGGCTATCGGCCGCTGATGACGGATGGGCGTGCGGCCCGTTGAAGAAATGCCCTCCATCATCTCCCCGACCGGATTTTATGCATTGATGTTTTCCGATACCGCCGCGACGCACGCGGATGCCGACATGAACACCCATGCCGAGGCATCAGCCCCAGCCCTGTTTCCCGCGCTGCATCCAACCCTGAAGGCAGCCCTGGATGCCAAGGGCTATACCAGCCTGACCCCCGTGCAGGATGCTGTTCTGACCGCTGATGCCGCCGAGCGCGATCTGCTGGTCTCCGCCCAGACCGGCTCCGGCAAGACCGTTGCCTACGGTCTGGCTCTGGCCGACACGCTGCTGGGCGCTGACGAACGGCTCGGCCAGGCCGGTGCACCGCTGGCGCTGATCGTGGCCCCGACCCGCGAACTGGCCATGCAGGTGCAGCAGGAATTGCTGTGGCTGTACGGGCCTGCCGGCGCCCGTGTCGTTTCCTGCATCGGTGGCATGGATGCCAGACGGGAAGCGCAGGCGCTGGAGCGCGGCTGCCATATCGTCGTCGGCACGCCGGGCCGCCTGTGCGATCATCTGGGACGCGGGCGGCTGAATCTTTCCCGCCTCCGCGCCGTGGTGCTGGACGAAGCCGACGAAATGCTCGATCTCGGCTTCCGGGATGAGCTGGAGGAAATCCTCGACGCCACCCCCACCGAACGCCGCACCCTGCTGTTCTCCGCCACTATCGCCCGTGAAATCGCCGCGCTGGCCAAGCGTTACCAGACCAATGCGCTGCGCATCGACACCGTTTCCCGCAACAAGCCGCATGCCGATATCGACTATCGCGTCGTGAGGGTGCTGCCGCATGAGGCGCGTCACTCGGTGGTGAACGTACTGCGTTTCTACGACGCTCCCATTGCCATGGTATTCTGCGGCACGCGTGAGGAAGTCCGCCATTTTCAGGCCAGTCTGATGGAGCGCGGCTTCTCCTCCGTCGCACTGTCCGGCGAACTGAGCCAGACCGAACGCAGCCGCGCCCTGCATCTGCTGCGTGAGGGACAGGCCCGCGTCTGTGTCGCCACCGATGTGGCGGCCCGCGGCCTCGATCTGCCCGCGCTGGATCTGGTGATCCATGCCGATCTGCCGACCAATTCCGCCACCCTGCTGCATCGCAGCGGTCGCACCGGTCGCGCCGGACGCAAGGGGGTCAGCGTGCTGATCGCCCCCGTCAACCGTCAGCGGAAGGCCGATCAGCTTCTGCACACGGCTGGCATTCGCGCTGAATGGACCCCGGTTCCGACGGTCGAGGAAATCTCCATCCGTGACCGGGAGCGTATGCTGGAAAGCCCGGCCCTGAGTGCCCCCATCTCTGACGACGAGCGTGAAGCGGCGCGTATCCTGATGGAAGGCCGTGATGCGGAGGCTCTGGCGGTCGCCGTGCTGCGCCTGCATCGCGGACGCCTGCCGGAGCCTGAAGACGTTCAGGTCGTGCATGAGCGCCCCAGCAACAGCGAGCGTGGAGATCGTCCGCAGCGTGAGCGGGGCCGTGAAAGAGACCGCAGCGATCAGGACCGCCCGGCCCGCGCGCCGCGCCGGGACAATGACGGCGAAGCACGCTCCACGCGCTGGTTCAAGCTGAGCGTCGGTCGCAATGACAATGCCGATCCAAAATGGATCGTGCCGCTTCTGTGCCGCGCCGGGCACATCCGCAAGCCGGATATCGGTGCGATTCGCATCATGGAGACGGAGACCTTCTTCGAGATAGACTCTGCCCGTGCCGACACGTTCAGCAGCGCCATCGAAGGCCGTGAGGCAGATGAAGTGGCCATTTCCGCCGCTTCGGCTCCGCCCGCGGGCGTTTCAGGTGGCTACACACCCCGCCCCTCAACCTCGGAACGCGGCAAAGGCGGCTTCGACCGTGCCATGCGCGAAGCCGATCACGGGGGTGACGAGACCGGTCGCCCACGTCGCACTTCCAAAACTGCCCCCCGCTCCGGCGAACGTAAAGCGGGCGAACGTAAAGCGGGCGAACGTAAAGCCTATGACAAGCCCTATGAGGCGAAGTCTTACGATTCGAAAACCGGCGGTAAACCCCGGACCGCCCGCAGCGGCTCATCTGCCTATGCAGGTGACGCCCCCCGGCGTGGCGCGTCGAAAGATAAGCCGTCCTACGGCAAGTCCTCTTCCACCGCGCCCTCCGGTCGCCACACCGCTTCCCGCGGGCGGGCGGCCGGACCGGGCGGCAGCAGCAGTCGCAAGAAAACCAGCCGTACCTGACAGGATGAAGACTTTCTCCCTCTCACCAGAGGGAGAAAGCCGATTTCCCTGCCAATCCGGCGGCATGGCAGGTTTTCCTGCCGCCTGAATTCGCCCATAATCGCAGGAACGATAAGGATCTTGCGTGGCGTCTGACCGGACAACACCGTCGCCCGACATGACAGAACGGCAGCTCACCGCATGTGGTCCCTGGGGAGAAGGGGAACGGATGGGGCGAGACCGCCTGTCGGTTACGCTCGTTCTGTCGATTGTCGTTCACGCCCTGCTTTTGGCGGCGCTGCTGTTCCTGCATGTCGGGCGGCCACCACAGGATCTGTCAGCCCCCAGCGATGTCGCCATGGTGTTCGAGGCCGGGGGAGAGAAAGCCCCGTCCAATACCAGCCCTGACAGCAAGACCGATTCGGAAGCCTTGTCCGACAAGCCGGGAGCTCCTCCCCCCACGCCGGAAGACAAGCCTGATACCTCCCAACCCTCTCCATCATCAGCACCGCCCAGCCCGCCGGCACCTCCTCAACCGCAGGAGGCTCCGCCGCAGGTCGCTCCCGTGCCACCCGCACCGCAGGCTCACACGTCATCAACAACACCGGTGCAACAGCCGCCTGCACCAGTGCCTGATATCCCCGTGCCGCCAGAGCCAGCGCCCGATGCCGTGCCGGTCGCCCCACCGCCACCAACGACCGAGGCCCCTCCGGCGCGCCCCTCCCCGCCACAGCCCCGGACCATGCCGCAACCACCGTTGCGCACGCCCAAAGCGACGCCCCGAACATCCTCGCGTCCGCCAGGCAAGGTCCGGGAAGCACCCGGCAGTTCACTTTCCTCTCCCTTGAACTATTCACTGGGGGGAGCCGCACGCGGTTTGCGGCATAATAATCCGTTCGCTTCAATGCCGAATAATCTGGCCTTGGGAAATGACTGGAAAGCGGCACTGCGCCGCTGGGTGCAGGAACACGGCTACTACCCGCGCGACGCGGCTATGCGCGGGGAGGACGGGCCAGTAACCCTTCAGCTGACAATCAACCGCTTTGGCGTGGTGACGGACGTGCAGATGCTGGAAAGCTCGGGATCGCAAGCGCTGGATATGGCCTGGACCTCGGTCTGGCGCGGCTCCCGCGTGCCGCCTTTCCCGCCCGGAACCAAGGAAGATTCCATCACCATCACCTATACCGGCAATTATATTCTCCAGCGGCGCTGATCCCATTTCCCGTTGCAGCTACGCGGCGCGGCAGGGTGATGCCTTGATAAGGGCGGCGAGATGCCCTGCCACAAACTCGGCCTGTCGCCGGATATCTGGCACAGCGGTCATTTCCCAGAATGCACCTTTGGTGATCGGCCCCACGGCAAACAGCCGCCGTGAAATACGCCCGGCCTTGTCCAGCAAGGCACAGTTCCCAGTGACTTCCAGCCCCAACCCGAGCGGGTCCGGCCTGACCGATCCCCGATCGAGCAGGGAACGAATCAGTGGATGGCCGATCCGGGCATAATCGGCACAAGGGCCGGAGCAGTTGATGACTCGTACCGCACGGGTCGTCGTCAGATCGGCCTCCCCCCGCTTCCGCCAGCGGATCAGAACCTCGCCTTGATCTGTGATATCGAAAGCCCTGATTCGTCCGGCCGCAATCCGCAACTGTCCCCGTGCCCTGGCATCGGTAATCCGCCCAGCCGTGGCAGGCGGTACGCGATGGCGGTGAATATCCCACCATGGCCGCAGGTGGCGCAGAAATCTGGCCCTGTCCCGCATCGGCATGGTTTGCCATACATCAATCGTAAAGGGACGCAGACTGTCCACCACCGGCTGCCAGCTTTCCCCCGACGCTATAGAGCGTGCGGCTTCCTGCCGTAAAAAGCGGAGCAAATCGTTGATGGTGGTCGGAAAGGCAGCGTCATCCGGTGACAATTCACTGTCCGGATGGCTCTGCCGGGCGCTGGACCGCAGAGGCGGTAACGCCCCTCCGCCATGACGCAGCGGAACCAGCCCTCGTCTGGACACAGCCATGATAGGACCATGATGGCCCTGATCCAGCAGGGAAACCGCCACATCCACCATGGTCAGGCCGGTGCCGATCAGGAAAACCGGAGCTTCCGGCTCCAGCCCTGTCAGTGCATCCGTGGCCCACGGATCAGGGCTGTAGAACGGCGTATCGAAAAAAGAGGGATCCTCGACCGGAGGGGGGGCCGGCGGGAAATTACCGGTGGCGAGGACAACACGATCCGCCTCGACCACGCGCTCGGTTGCGCCCTGCCCGAGCATGATCTGCAACCTGCCATCAGGACCGCAGCACAGATCATGCGCATCGCCCCTCACCAGTTCGAGCCGTTCATCCTCCTTAAGCTCGGCATTGAGCAGGGAGCGGACATAACTACCGAACAGGGAGCGCGGCACAAAAGCGCCTTCTTCAGTGCCCGGTGCCACACCAAAGGCTGCGGCCTCCTGTGGATGCTCCCGCAACCAGGCCACAAAATGATGGGGATTATCGTGAAAGGCGCTCATGCGTCCGGCAGGGACATTGAGCAGATGGCTCGGATTGCCAGTGGCGTAAGCCTGACCCCGCCCGAACTGGCGGTTGCGTTCAATCAGTGTAACCGTGGTACCAGGGGGACATCGTCGGAGGGCATGCAGGGCCAGTAACGTCCCGCTGAAACCCGCGCCGATGACAGCGATTTTATCAGGACTCATCGAGACCTCGATTCCGCTTATCGACAGGAAAACCAAGCCTAGACGCATTTTACCCAAAAAAGGAAAGCAATCATGCCACGATGCTGCAAATAGCTGAATTTTAGAGGGTGACTATATAATAACTTACGTTACTATATGGTCCCGATGATCTCTTATCGACAGGAGAATGCGTGTGGAAACCAGACAGCTTGGCCGATCAGGGCTTTTTGTTCCCGTGCTCAGCCTTGGTACCGGCACTTTCGGCGGCAAGGGAGCGCTTTTCAAGGAATGGGGCGATACAGATGTTCAGGCAGCAACGCGGCTGGTCGATATCTGCCTTGAGGCGGGTCTGAATTTTTTTGACAGCGCCGATATTTATTCAGCCGGTATCGCCGAAGAGGTGCTGGGCGGTGCCATTGCCGGGCGGCGGGATCAGGTTCTTATTTCCACCAAAGCCACTTTCCGGGCCGGTAGTGGATATAACGATGTCGGGTCATCACGCCTGCATCTGATCCGCTCGGTCGAAGCATCCCTGAAGCGCCTGGGAACCGATTACATCGACCTGTTCCATTTGCACGGTTTCGACGCGAAAACCCCGGTCGAGGAAGTGCTGAACACGCTGGATGATCTGATCCGGGCAGGAAAAATCCGCTATGTTGGATGCTCCAATTTCTCCGGCTGGCATCTGATGAAATCACTGGCCTGTGCGCAGGCCTATAATCTGCCACGCTATATTTCGCATCAGGCCTATTACAGCCTCGTCGGTCGGGAATATGAGTGGGAATTGATGCCGCTCGGTCTCGATCAAGGAGTGGGCTGCATGGTGTGGAGTCCACTCGGTTGGGGACGGCTGACGGGTAAAATCAGACGCGGTCAACCTCTGCCTGAAACCAGCCGGCTGCATCGTGCTGCCGATCCGGGACCGCAGGTCGATGACGACTATCTGTATAAAGTTGTCGATGCACTGGACGAAATCGCGCAGGAGACCGGAAAAACCGTCCCGCAGATCGCCCTGAACTGGCTGCTGCAACGCCCGGGGGTTGCCAACGTGATCATCGGTGCCCGCAATGAGCAGCAGCTACGCGATAATCTTGGCGCCATCGGCTGGAATTTGACGGAGGATCAGGTTGCCAGACTGGATGCAGCCAGCGAGGTACCAAAAATCTATCCCTACTGGCATCAAGCCCAATTCTCTGAGCGTAACCCCTTCCCTGTCGGCTGATGTCTCGTGAGCGCAACGGGCTGCGCTGTCAGCCCGTTGGCCGATGAATACCGCATTCGGTTTTGGCGCGGCCTCTCCATCGACCTGATCTCGGATCGGCCCCGGGCGCCACCGGTTGGGTGCAGGGGGCGCAGCCGATTGACGGGTATCCTTTTGCCACCAAAGGATGACGCGGCAACTGGCGCCGCGTCATTTCCGCCTCGATATCGGCAGCCCCCCAGTCGGCCAGCGGATTGAATTTGGTAAACTTGCCCTCGATCTCCCGGAAGGGCAGCGCCGCGCGCGTACTGGCCTGATGACGTTTGCGCCCACTGATCCAGGCATCGAAACCGGACAAAGCCTTTTCAAGCGGGCGCACCTTACGCAGGGCGCAGCATGCATCGGCATCGAAATACCATAACTCGGCATCAGGGTCCTGAGCCGCTGCCTCCTCCGGATCCGGGTGGATATCGCGGATACCGGTCAGCCCAAGCAGGTCCGCCAATTGCTGCCGATAGGCGAGCGTCTCCGGAAAATGGCGCTCCGTTTCCAGAAAGACAATCGGTATCGCAGGGTCTATCTCCGCCACCAGCGCGAGCAGCAGGGCGGATTCGGCCCCGAAGGATGAGACCACGGCAATACGGCCGGCGAATTCTTCTGTGATGGCCTGATGCAACAACGGCAGGCCTGCGCCATGAGGTATTGAAACCGCATCCCTCACCGGATGCAACGAGGCCTCCCGAGCAGCCGTGGCATCATCCTGTAACTGCTTTTCCAGCTCGGCATCCTGCATTTGCATTGTCCTTACCCGGCGGAGTCTGAAACACCTACATAATCAGGCAGCACCTTGGCTTGAAGACGTCCAATTATTCCCATCCATCAGATCAGCACATGTGCTTATGCAGAAACAGCATCCGCATGCATGTCCTTGACGTCACGGAACGTAATCTCGGGACTCAGTTCCGCCGTACGCCGCATCATAAAGGCGGAGCTTGCCAGAAAAACCGGATCGCCATCGACATCATCCGCCATGGCGCTGCGTTGCGCATCAATGAATTTCTCCAGCGCCGCTTTCTCCCCGGACACCCAGCGCGCCAGCGAAAACGGTGTCTGATCGAAAGTAATCGGTACCCCATATTCATTGGCCAGACGCGCCATCAGCACATCAAGCTGCAACACCCCCACCACGCCGACAATCGGCTGGGAGCCATCGCGCGGGCGAAACAGCTGTACGACGCCTTCTTCGGCCAGCTCCTGCAGAGCCTGCTTGAGCTTTTTGGCTTTCATAGCGTCCTTGATCTGCACACGGCGAAGGATTTCCGGGGCGAAATAAGGCACACCGGTGAAGTTCAGCCCTTCTTCCTCCGTCAGCGTATCACCGATGCGTAGCGTGCCGTGATTGGGAATCCCCACCACGTCACCTGCAAAGGCTTCTTCGGCCAACTGACGGTCGCGCGCGAAGAAGAATTGCGGCGCATGCAGCGGAATCTGTTTGCCGGTACGAGCCTGCTTCATCCGCATGCCGCGCACGATCTTGCCGGAGCATACGCGGGCAAAGGCAATCCGGTCCCGATGATTGGGATCCATATTCGCCTGAATCTTGAACACCAACGCAGTGGCTGTTTCTTCTTCCGCCGAGACGACACGGGTATCCGCCGGCTGCGCCCGGGGCGGCGGCCCGAAAGCTGACAGCGCATCGAGCAGATCGGTCACGCCGATATCCTTGATCGCCGCACCGAAGAAAACCGGGGTCAGATGGCCTTCCATGAAGCCTTCCACCTCGAATTCCGGCAGGGCGGCACGGACCAGCTCCAGCTCCTCCGCAACCCCCTGCATGCGGGGATCGGACTCCGGAACCTGCTGCGTCAGGCGATATTCCTGCAAACGCAGGTCATAGGTGCCAATGAAATCCGCCGCCCTGCCCACAGGCCAGGTGACCGGCGCGGTATCCAGCGCCAGCGTGTTCGCAACCTCGTCCAGCAATGCGAACGGATCCTGCGCCTCACGATCCATCTTGTTGATGAAGGTGATGATGGGAATATCGCGCAGACGGCAGATCTCGAACAACTTGCGGGTGCGGGCCTCGATGCCTTTCGCAGCGTCAATCACCATCACCGCCGAGTCCACCGCCGTCAGCGTGCGATAAGTGTCTTCCGAGAAATCCTCGTGGCCGGGCGTATCCAGCAGATTGAACACGCAATCCTTGTATTCGAACGTCATGACCGAGGTGACGACGGAAATGCCGCGATCCCGCTCGATAGCCATCCAGTCCGACCGGGTGCGACGCCGCTCCCCTTTGGCACGGACATTTCCTGCAAGCTGAATAGCCCCACCAGCGACCAGCAACCGCTCGGTCAGGGTGGTTTTACCCGCGTCAGGGTGGGAAATGATCGCAAAGGTGCGGCGGCGGCGGATTTCATTGGCAAGCGCGGTCATCACTCGAAGCGCACCCCATCAGGACAAGCAGCGGCAGAAACGGCAACGCCGGACATGCTGCCATGCCCGGCGTTGAAAAACGTACCGATAAAAACCGGATCAGCGAGAATAGAATTCGATGACCAGATTCGGTTCCATCTGCACCGGGTACGGCACATCGGACAGCTTCGGATAGCGGGCATAGGTGCCCTTCATCAGGCGATGATCGACGTGCAGATATTCCGGCACATCGCGCTCACCGCTCTGGGTGGCATCCAGCACCATGGCGAGCTGCTTCGACTTCTCACGCACTTCCACCACGTCACCGACCTTCACCAGATAGGACGGGATGTTGACGCGCTTGCCGTTCACCAGCACATGGCCATGGTTCACGAACTGACGCGCCGCAAACGGGGTCAGCGCGAACTTCATACGATAAATGACGGCGTCCAGGCGGCGCTCCAGCAGCTCAATGAGGTTCTCGGAGGTATCGCCCTTGCGACGCACCGCTTCCTCATAATATTTGCGGAACTGCTTCTCGCTGATATTGCCGTAATAGCCCTTCAGCTTCTGCTTCGCCATCAGCTGAATGCCGAAATCGCTCGGCTTGCCTTTGCGGCGCTGACCATGCTGGCCTGGCGCGTAGTCACGCTTGTTCAGCGGAGACTTGGCGCGGCCCCACAGGTTGACGCCAAGGCGGCGATTGATCTTGAATTTCGATTCTGCGCGTTTGGTCATCGCAGGACAGCCTTCTTTATGTGACCCGGCATGCGCCTTGAGTCTTTTGTTGCACCGGTAGTCCGGATGCAGCTGCATCCGGCGGGCGCGAACCCCGAAGGTCCGTCCGCGTTCCCGGCCATGAGGGCGGCCCTATAGAGAGCGTTCATCGAAAAGTCAAATTTCCCAGCCGTCCTCATCACGGTTTGGTCCCCGGTTTCGGATGCCCCGCCTGACGGTGGGCCGGACGCACGGGCCGGGCATCAAAAATGGCAATCCACTGTTTCCACAGCGCCATCATCTCCCCTGCCAGATAGGAATAAGCCGGCCACTGGAACCGATCCCGCTGATAGGTGGAAAAACCATAGACCCGGATCGTTTCGTGATCCTCCAGCAGGGAGGTTACGGTCGGCAAAAGACCGGTACGGTGCATCAGATCGGTCTGCACCCTCGGTTCCAGCAGCATATTACAGGCCAGAGCGGCGGCGGCAGGATCGGCATCATCGCGCAGCATGGCTGCCTGCATGATGACGGGAATCACCCCCTCCTCTGCCGCATGCCAGGAAAGATCACCTACCATCTGCTGCCAGATCACTGCATTGGCCTGCAAGGTCAGGGCGGCAACGATCTCTCCGGTACGGAGGGCATTGCCCAATGCTTCATCACTCGGATAGCTCCGCGCTCCATGGTGACGCAGGCGGCGCAGCCAGGTCAGACCGGGGCCATAATAGGTCATGCTCCCACCCATGGCCAACGTGGCAGCGCCCATGACCTGAAGATACTGCGCATCCGAAAACCCAACCCGCCCATGCAGCCGCGGTGAAGCCAGATCACCATAGCGCAACAGCACCATGTCCTTTGTCAGGGAAGCACGGCGGACGATGACCAGACCGCTCTGCATCTGCGGAGCAGCATAGGGCAGCCGCAGATCCGGTTCGACACCGATTAAAGCAGGCAGAAATTGCGGTGTGGCCGGACGAAAGGGCTGGATCAGAGACAGGGTATACATGGCGATGTCGTCCAGCAGCAGCACATCGCAAGGCGCAGGCCGTGCCAGAATGCGGGCCTGCCGAATACTTTCCATCCTCGGCAGCGTATCGGTGACATCGACCACCAGCCTCGTCTGAAGACGCCCCAGCCTCTGCCCTGCCACTGCCTGCACGGCGATGGCATAATCCTCGCCACTACATCCCATGACCACGCGGTGCAGCAGGCTGGCGGTCGCATCAAGCGAGACAGCAGCCGGGATAGAAGGTGTCCGGGGAAGAGAATGGTATAGAATGCCGGAACGCCCCTCCTCCCGCCCCCATGCACTGTGAGCACCCGTCAACAGGGACGCCGCCCACGCAAGCGCCATCCGACGCCCCGGCAGAGATGATCCGATCTTATGCTCCGCCATGAGCGCCGCTTATGACCTCCCTGTCCGCATCACTATTAACGGATGCGTGCGGTGTATCCTGCGGCCTCGATCCCCGCGACCACCGCCGCCTCGTCATTGTCGGATGTATCGCCCGACGCACCGACCGCACCCAGAAGAGTGTCACCCGCCATGATCAGCACCCCGCCCGGCACGGGAATGAGGGAGCCACCAACCGCATGAGTCACCGCCGCCACAAAACTTGGATCCGTTGCGGCACGATCAGCAATTGCCCGGCTGCCCATACCCAGCGCCACCGCGCCATGTGCCTTGCCGATCGCAACCTCACCCCGGCGCAGGCTGGTACCATCCGCCCCCCCAAAAGCCTTCAGCGCCCCCCTTGCATCCAGCACCGCAATCGCCAGTGGCTTCATCCCGGCAGAGGCCGCCTTTTCGAGGCTGGCCGTAACGATCGCTTGCGCCTTGTTCAGTGTCAGCACTGTATCTTGTCCTGTATCGCTCATGATATCCGACTTCCTCTTTCAGCATTGGTGGCCAGCCTTCACGACTCTGTCGCCGCGTCATTTCATTGGCCCATGCGTTGCATGAAGCATCGCGGCAAGTCCAGAACGGCTTCAGCATGGAAGAGGATAAAGACGGATGTTTCTACGCACCGGGGAATTGGCTGGAGATTTGAACATCCATCTGACGGTTGATGGTCCGGAGGGAGCACCCGCTTTCCTGCTGCTCCATGCGCTCGGTGCAACCGGAGCAGCCTGGGACGGCATGGCAGCCGAACTGGCCCGAAGCTATCGCGTCATCCGTCCCGATCTGCGCGGACATGGGCTGACGGAGGTGACGCAGGGACCATACAGCATCGACATGCTGGCGCGAGATGCGCTGGCGGTGCTGGATGCGCTGAGCGTGGATGAAGCGCATGTCGCGGGAATTTCTCTGGGCGGCATGGTAGCACAGATGCTCGCAGCCATCGCTCCGGCCCGGGTGCGTTCGCTGATTCTCTGCGATACCGGGCTGGCGATGGCAGAACCGTCCCGTTTTCTGGACCGCGCCGCGCTGGCGAGAGCGGAAGGAATGGCATTGCTGGCAGATCAAGTGCTGCCCGGTTGGGTGACAGAGAACTTTCTGACTGATCCCGCCGCTCACGGCCTGTATACAATGCTCTGCCGGACCGATCCGGAAGGATATGCCGCAGCGTGCGAGGCCCTCTCCGTCGCCGATCTGTCGGATCATGCCGAAGCCATTCTCGCACCGTCGCTTGTGCTGGTGGGGGATCAGGACCGATCCACCCCGATCCCCATGGCTGAAGCGCTTCGCGACCGGCTCGGAGCGGCCTTCACCATCATTGAAAATGCCGCCCATATGATCTGCACCGAACAGCCCGGACAGGTTGTGGAGGCGATCCACCGCTTCATCGGCGCACAGGCACAGGCTGATGCGCTGACGCGCGGCCTGACCACGCGCCGCGCTGTCATGGGAGAGGAATTCGTTCAGGGTGCTTTCGACCACGCCTCCCCCTTCGAGCGGGATTTCCAGACATGGATGACGGAGGCCGCCTGGGGCGGCCCATGGTCACGCCCAGGTCTGGATCGTCGTACCCGCAGCCTGATCACCCTGGCCGTCCTTGCCACTCTGCGTGCTGAGGAAGAGTTCAAAGGCCATTGCCGCGCCACAAGGAATACCGGCGCCTCCCCCGGCGATGTCGCAGAAACACTGATGCATGTCGCGTGTTATGCGGGCATACCCGCCGCAAATGCTGCTATGCGCATTGCCCGGGCCATACTCCCGGATCATTCTGGCGCGTGATATCTCTGAAGCGGGCAGAATTTGATACGGCCAATCTGTCAGACCCCTCATTTCCTTCCCCTTATCCGATAAGGAGACCCCTCCATGAGCGAACGTATTATCCTGCGTACCGGTGAGGCTCTGGTCGCTGGCGGACCACCCGGCACCGCAGCAGAGCCGGAGGTTGTCATCGGTGCGCTGGACGGGCCGGTCGGAACTGCTCTCGCCACTCTGGTAGGCGATCAGGTTGCCGGTCACAGCCGTGTTTTCGCCATTCTGAACACCGGGATACAGGTGCGGCCAGTGACTCTATGCGTGTCCAAAGTAACCGTAAAAAGCCAACGCTACACCAATATCCTGATGGGCACGGTTCAATTCGCCATCGCCAATGGTGTTCTGGATGCCGTGCGGGAGGGCTATCTACCGAAAGATCAGGTCAATGACCTCGGCATCATTTGTTCCGTGTGGCTGGCGCCGTCCGTCATCAATGACGACAATCTGGATCATAAGGCGCTCTTCGAAATCCAGCGCAAAGGCACAACGGAAGCCATCCGGAAGGCCATGCAGAACGAACCGTCAATCGACTGGCTGCTCGAGAACCAGGACAAGATTATTCACAAATATCATCAGATGGGACTGGACGGGAAAATCTGATTTTCTATCCTGACCACAGCAAGCGCCGCATGCCTGGTAACAAGGCATGCGGCGCTTTTTTATGATCTCTCTCTCTTACTGCATAAAGCCCAATCGGCCATTCTGCGCATCATAGGCAACCGCCATATAGCGGAACGGCGCAGAGCCAATATTGGAAAATGTAGCTGTTTTAGAGACACAGAAAACAGTATTGGCAGTCGTTATCAGAGCCAGATGAAAAACATCTTTGAAATCAATCTCGAATTTCTGTCCCTGTGACAGGCAACCTGTCCTGCTCAGTTTCGGATTTACATTTCCTATATTAAAAACCCCATAGGAAGCACCGGTATCAAACAAAATCGGTGTGCATGAGGCAGCCTCCCCATTGACGGTATAACAGCCTGTTAAAGATGTTCCCGTCCATGACGGCGCGCCAGATGGACCTGCTTTAGTGGGCTTAAGCGTTGCAAAGCTGAATTTTGCCGTATTTTCCTGGGTCAGTCCGACTGTCAGAGTCGGTGTTTTTCTGTCCCGAACATCAATAATATACCCATTCGATAATGGAGTTGGCAGCTGCGCCAATGGGCTGATCAGACTGGTGCTTGTGTTCATGCTGATACCCATAATACCGGGCTTGTTGATACTGCCCGGGCAATTGGGTTGGGTAGCCGCGCAGTAAACACGCGTGATCACACCGACGACAATCGGCTGCCTTGTTGTAACCGGCCCCTGAGAATCCGGAAACGCAATGGTTGTCTTGGCCCAGTAACCATCGAATCTGGTGCCATCCGTATAAGCCTGCCGAACCCGTGTCGGAAGTGCGACGAGATCAGGCCCCGCATCCTTCTGCATGACGTAAAGACCTGCCGAGCCTGTATCCAGCGAAACACTTGTTGTCGGTCCGCCACCGATAGAAATATGGACCATAACAGGGACATTGCCTGCCCTGATCGGGAAAATAGGAATGCCGACACTCTTCGGCATAGCAGAGGAAGATTTGGTAACAGAGACAGAGCGGCTGACTTTGACAGATGAGGAGGCCTGCCAAGACTGAGCATGCGCAAGTGGTGTCGATGCGAGAAACAAGCCTGCTAAAAGAAAGGATGAGTATAATTTACTCGTGGCCATTTCAATTTTCCTAAATAAAAATTTAGGAAAATTAACGCAGAAAAAAACATGGAAATCAAATGTTCAATGCGGTCAAAAACTTATTTTTCAAAATGCCAATCAGGAGAAGGCCCGACACCAGATGTCAGGCCATGATCAGTCAGCTCTCCCTTACAAAATACGTATAAAAACGAATCCTGCCGTCTTTATTTTCTCGATATAAGCCCTGAATCTCATTTTCAAATCCGGGGAACTGATTTGCCGCCTCTTCAAAAGCTTTCAGATAAGCGATCATAGGCTCCGCATTAGGGCTGAGCCTTTCACCGGGAACAATGGTTGCGATACCCGGCGGATAAACCAGCCACAATGTCGCGGCGATTCTTCCCGGTGCTTCTTCCAATGGAAGGTAATCGACATTGTTGCGCACCAGTTCGCGCATGGCCTCGTGCGGGAGCATGGCCATCTCGGGCAGGTGCTGTGCCATGAACTGTTCTGCCTGTAACCGGCTGACCTGCCGGTCTCGATAGAAAGCGTGCATTTCCGCGCAGAGATCACGCAACCGCACGTTCTTATAGCGCTCCCGTCGACGCGCCACGAAATCCGGAATGGCGTCGGACAGCAGCACGTTCTGATCATGCAGGTTTTTGAACGTGACAAGATAGGATAACAACGTTCCCGCCTTGCTGCTTTCAATACCTGGCGTCAACAGAAAAAGCAGAGAATTGAGGTCGTTCTTTTCCGGCACGATGCGGTTCTGACGCAGATATTCCGCCACGACCGGCGCAGGCACGCCATGATCGGCGTAATGATCATCACTGCGCCCGTCAAAGCCTGGTGTGAGCAAAGTCAGCTTATTCGGATCGGTCATAACCCAGCCCGGATGCAGGTCGGGGAAGCCGTGCCAGTCATCACCGGGGCGCAACATCCACTGTTCCGGATCCGAAGCCAGCAGATCCGTCGGCGCATCTTCCCAACGTAATCCGGCGAAGGCCTCCGCCTTTTCCGAGGGCTGCACACGCTTGGGGACGAACGGCTCAAAAAACCACTGCAGATCGGGGCTGGTCTGCGCCTGTTTGTATTCTTTCCGCGTCAGCCTGATCTTTTTGCGCAGTTCGATCCCAAGTCTGACCGTATCGTCCCACAATACCTCGCCGGAACGGCCTTTCATCATCTGCGCGCCGACATCAAGGGAGGCGAACAGCGGATAGAACGGGCTGGTGGAGGCGTGCAGCAGGAACATCTCATTGAAACGGTTGTGACCGATCTGACGATCCTGCCCTTTCAGATGACTGTCCTTCACATGGATCTGTGATGCCTGAGAAAAAGAAGCAAGCTGCTTGTGCGTGCTCTGTGTCACGATGATACCGGGATCGTTCTCACCCAGATTGCGCAGTCCCATGCCGAAGCGCCCCCGGAACAGCGGGTGGAACTTCATGAACCCGGCCCATGCTTCATCGAACAGGATGTAGTCACACAGATGGCCGATCGTCGCCAGCACTTCCTCAGCCGAATGGATGGTGCCGTCATAGGTGCACTGCTCGATCATCGCCACGCGGAACGGGCGAGGCTTGCGCCAGGCTTCCGGATCGCGCACCAGCGGATGGGTGCGGATCGCTTCTCTCAACGCCTCTTCATTCAACGCATCGCGCCGCATCGGGCCGATCATGCCATGCGGGTTGCGGGCTGTATCGATATAAACCGGCACAGCACCACTCAGCAGCAAAGCGCCATGATGCGCCGCCTTGTGGTTGTTACGATCGAACAGCACCAGATCGCCTTCCGCTAACAGAGCATTCAGCGCGATCTTGTTGGAGGTCGAGGTGCCATTCAGCACGAAATACGTCCGCTCGGCTCCGAAAATCGTGGCGGCCTCCCTCTGGGCTTTCAGGGCCGGACCTTCATGGGTCAGCAGATCGCCCAGCTGAAGCACGGAATTGTCCAGATCGTCACGAAAGATCGCCTCGCCCAAATGCTCAACGAAAATGCGGCCGATCGGGCTGCGGCGATAGAACACGCCGCCATTATGCCCCGGACATGTCCACAACATGTTGCCCTGCTCGGCATAGTCGACCAACTGGCCGAAAAAAGGCGTCTTCAGCGTGTCGGCATATTGCCGCAGGCGTGCGACAAGATTTTTCGCGATAAAGTCAGGCGTTTCGTCCGCCAGAAAGATGAAGCTGTCGATATTGTCCAGCACAGCGACCGGGATGTCCTCTAGCCTGTGGCGACGAACCAGCACGATGATCGGCACATCCAGACCGCGCTTGCGGATCAGTTCAATCAGCCCGGCCGCCTTACCCGCTGCCCCTTTCTTGCCCCAGTCAACGATGACGCAACCAATGGCGGCGTCGGTACGGATGGCCAGCTCCGCATCGTCATCCCGGCGGGCACGCAGCACGAAATATCCGTCCTGCTCGATCTCCTCCAGAATTTGCTGAAGGCGGATACCTTCCAGATCGTCCGGATTAAAGGTCGGTGCGCAGACCAGAAATTTGAAGCGGCGTCCGTATTCCATTCCAGGCTCCCTTGAGTCGTCATGTGGCTATAGCGGTCCAGGCCCATCTTCTGCAGGGGGAAAAGGCGTCAGAATGCAAATGTCTTTAATATTTCTCTTGAGGGGAAAAGCAGGCTGGCAGACGTTCCTCAACGGTGGCTTTGTGTCTGGGAAAAATACAGCCTGATGACTTTGGCTGTTCAGGTATGGCCTGCATCATAGTGTCCGGGGATTTTCTTATTTATGGTCTCTCTCAGCTTCGACGGTCGGATGGTCATTCTTGGCTTCGGCAGTATCGGCCAGGGCGTGCTGCCCTTGATCCTGCGTCATGTCGCAATGCCCGCAGATCGGATCACCATCGTCACCGCCGATGACCGCGGTGCGGCTATCGCGGCTGAATACGGGGTCGCTCATCGCATTATACCGTTGACCCGTGAGAACTACCGGGATGTCCTGTTGCCCCTGCTCGGCAAGGGGGATTTTCTGGTCAATCTGTCAGTGGAGGTTTCTTCCGTCGCGCTGATTCTGCTCTGCCGGGAGCTGGGGGCGCTTTATACCGATACCTGCATCGAACCATGGCCGGGCGGATATACCGATCCCGATCTGACACCCTCCCAGCGTTCCAACTATGCGCTGCGTGAAAGTGTTCTGGCGTTACGTGAAGGCTGTCCGACAGACGCCCCGACTGCGTTGATCGCTCATGGTGCCAATCCCGGCTTCGTTTCCCATCTGGTCAAGGACGCTCTGTTAACCATTGCCCACGATACCGGCCACGAAATCCCCGCCCCTACCACACGCGAAGGATGGGCGGCACTGGCGCAGACGCTGAACATTCAGGCCATCCATATCGCCGAGCGCGATACCCAGGTCAGCAACCGTCCCAAGGCGGTCGGTGAGTTCGTCAACACCTGGTCCATTGACGGTTTCGTCGGTGAAGGCTGCCAGCCGGCCGAGCTGGGCTGGGGCACGCATGAGGCGGAGTTGCCGCCCGGTGGGCGCCATCATGATTTCGGCTGCGGTGCGGCGATCTATATGATGCGCCCCGGTGCTTCCACCCGGGTGCGTAGCTGGACTCCGCTGGAAGGCCCGTACCATGGCTTCCTGATCACGCATAACGAAGCGATCTCGATCGCCGATTATTTCACCGTGCGGGAAGGTGGCGCCGTTCGCTATCGCCCGACCGTTCATTATGCCTACCATCCCTGCGATGACGCAGTTCTGTCGGTGCATGAACTGGCGGGCAAAAACTGGCAGATGCAGTCCCGCCAGCGTCTGATGATGAATGAAATCGAAAACGGCATGGACGAACTCGGCGTCCTGCTGATGGGTCATGAGCGCGGCGCTTACTGGTTCGGCTCCCGCCTGACCATTGAGGAAGCCCGCAAGCTCGCCCCCCATAACAATGCCACCAGCCTGCAGGTGACGGCCGCGGTGCTGGCCGCGATCGTCTGGGCGATCGAAAATCCGAGCCGCGGCGTGGTCGAAGCCGACGAAATCGACCATGTGCGCGCCCTGGACATCATGCGCCCCTATCTGGGCGAAATGGCAGGTGCCTACACCGACTGGACCCCACTCGATGGCCGGGAAACGCTGTTCCCGGAAGATCTTGACCGCAGCGAGCCCTATCGCTTCAGGAATATCCTGGTCTGACCACTGTAACGACACCTATGCGGGGAGGATCAATTCCTCCCCGTCCTTAGTGACCCGCGCCTCAGCAACCAGTTGCTGTAAATCAAGCTCCTGTTCCATATCGTGGAGCACGGCGTCAGTGATTTCTCCGGCACGGTGCAAGCGCAGAACCTCATGCCGCCCTGCCTTGATGGCCTCCAGTATCGCCATGAAATGGGCAATTTCATGCGGGCGATGCGCGTCCGGATCTTTCGCATAGATAGACGCGACGCTTGCCCGATGGGCATATTGCTCCAGCAGACGGGGATGACGTTCCTTGCCATCAGGGGTATGAGAAGCCCTCTGGATGGCCCGGTATTGTGCCGCTGTCATAGAAGCCCATGCCCGGTCTTCCGAGTGACGCTTCATTTCCAGTTCGTCAGCACCACTCAGCCGCAGCAATCGGATGAGCGGTTCCAGTGTGGTACCCTGCACCAGGACCGTCACCAGAATAACCAGAAAGGTAGCGATAAGGATGAAATCACGGCCCGGCATGGTTTCCGGGACGGATAATGCCGCGACCAGACTAACCACGCCCCGCATTCCCGCCCAGCCCATGATGGTAGACGCTGCCAGAGAAGGCGCTGGCCCATGTCTGAAGCCAATGAGCCGCACCAGAGAATAAAATCCGTCCACCGCATATAGCCAGACAAACCGGGAGACAATAACAAGGGACACTACCAGAAGGGAGGGCAGCAGAAAGGCATGAACTGCATCCCCCTGATCTTCCAACCTGCCCAGCACGCCTCGCAGGGAAAGGCCGATAAACATAAACAGGACAGATTCCAGCAGGAACACCAGACTGCCCCACACGGCATGGGCACGCATCCGCGTATCGGCTGAAAACACCTCATGCTGCCGCCAGCCAACGATCAGACCGGTTGTCACGGTCGACAGGACGCCGGAAACATGGAGCTTCTCTCCGCCGATATAGGATATGGCGGCCATCAACAGCGTGACCGTCACGACGGCCTCACCATGGCCATGCAGCCAGCGGATCGCCAGCAATCCGGCGTAGGCAATCACAGCCCCCAGCGCCACGCCACCCACCGAGAGAATACAAAACGAGGTCAGTGCGCCAGACAGGCTGAACGTTCCCGTCAATGCCGCGACAATCGCAAAACGGAACAGCACCAGCCCGGCGGCATCATTCAGCAGGCTTTCCCCCTGCAACAGCACGGTGATACGGCTTGGCAGGCTCACCCTTTCCAGCACTGCGTTGGCTGCAACCGCATCCGGAGGCGACACAATGGCGCCAAGCGCAAAACACACCGCCCATGGCAGGTCGGGCAGCAGCCATTTGACGCCAATACCCACAATCATGGTGGTGAAAATCACGGCTCCCACGGCCAGCAGGAGAATACCCCGCAAATTCTGCCGGAAATCACGCCACACGGTCATATATGCGCCGCTCATCAGCAGAGGCGGCAGAAAAATCACCAGAATCAGGTCGGGATCAACATCGGGCATCCCTATCCCGGGTATGAGTGCCAGCGCACCGCCACCCAGAATGAAAGCCGCGGCGGCTGGCAGATGCAGCCGACGGGCCAGCACCTCCAACCCGACAATGGCTGCCAGCAGAAGAATGAGAAACTCAAACTGTTCCAAGCGTATCCTGCTCCTGCTGACAGGCGGATAAAGAAATCAGGTGACCTCCTCCTCCAGCGGTGCCAGGTCAACACTGACCAGCATATCATGATGGCCACCACCAAGAATGATGCCACGCACCGGGCTGACATCATCGTAATCACGGCCCCAGCCGACCACCACATGTTCATCGGACACGATCAGGTTATTCGTGGGGTCGATATCCACCCACCCATGCGCGGGACCAAGCCAGCACCCGACCCAGGCATGGGATGCATCCGTTCCCTCCCGCCGTTTCTGTCCCGGTGGAGGATAGGTACGGATATATCCGGAGACATAGCGGGCTGGCAGACCGAGCCAGCGTAGCCCGGCAATCACCATATGGCTGAAATCCTGACAGACCCCCGCCTTCTGGGCCACCACCCGCGAAACCGGCGTGTGCAGATCTGTAATACCGGCCCGAAATTTGAATTCCCCCCTGATCCGCGCCAGCAGATCGCGCAGCGCAGCCAGAACAGGCCGTCCGGGCGGAAAACTGACAGCGACATAGCGGCCTGCATCGGGATCAGCGGGAGCCATCACGCTGGGGAATACGTATTCCGCCGCCTCCATAGCCGCACCACCGCCCGCACGTGCCAAGGCCACTACCTCTTCCCAAGCAGGTGTCTTTTCATCGGGTGGAGGCGGCGGAAAACAGGCTTCCACTACACTTTCCGCCATGACGGAAAAAACCTGATGCGACTGCTCCAAAGAAAGCCATGAGAGATGATTGCCGAAATGATCCCGACCATCCACGCGACGGGAAGGGGCAGGTTCGACGTCCAATCGTGTCGTCAGCACCTGCTGCCCGCCGCAATCACGCGGCGTCAGATGAAGAATATGGCTGGCAAGATCGACCGGATCTTCATAGTGATAGCGGGTCAGATGGCGGACACGGAATTTCACGACACCACCCCGTCTTCCTCCGCCAGCCGCGGCTGTCCAACGGACTGGCTGGGCAGCAGGGTGAAATACTGACGGGTAATCTGGTCGGACAGAGCGGCCACACCTGTTTCCAGCCCTCGCAAACGCTTCGCCGCCGTCAGCGTGGCAGCATATGGATCATCCGCCTTGACCACATCTCCGGCAATGGTCACAGCCTCCTTGCCCAACGCGTTTGCGGCCGCAATCAGACCGGCCGCTTCATCCTGCTGCTGTGCGGCCTCGGCAACCTGTATCAACCGCTCCTTGATCGCAACGAGCTGAAAAAACAGGCTGCGCGGATTGTCGGGATCGGCAATCACCAGATCCAGCGCAGGATCAGGCTGGATCGCCGTCAGATACCGGTTCCGATAGGTTATGGCGCTGTCGCATAATTCAAGCGCGATGCGCAGACTGGTCTCCAGCCAGGACGGGCGCGTATCCAGAACTGTTGCGAGCATGCCGGCGGATGTCCATGCCCGTTCGATCCGGCGCCCCAACTCCAGAAACATCCAGCCGCCACCGCGCACCATATTTTCCGCCGCAGCACCGGAAACGGCCGTGCAGAACCGGGATATTTCCGCCATGGCCTGCGCCATCTGATCCAGACTTTTGCCCGTGACCAACGTCTCTGCCCGCGCACTGCGCAGGGTAGTGGTGAAGGTGGCATACATTTCATCGGTCAGGCGATCCCGCACCAGCTCCGTC